>JAEXCN010000549.1 GCA_023402175.1 Pseudomonadota bacterium
CTGAAGCGCGACGAGGCGAAGCCGAGAACGCAGGACGACGCCGCATGCGGCGGCACCGGCCCGCTTGCCGGCTACGACTGCAACGGCGACGGCGTGTTCAACGTCGCCGACTACCGCGACGACCCGCGGATCGCGCCGGTCGTCACCGGCGAGCCGTGCTTCAAGGGACACGATCGAACGAAGCCGGGAGGCGATCGCATCAAGGGCGACCTCAATCGCAACTGCATCCTCGACCCGGGCGACATCATCCTGATGTTCTCCGACGGAGTCGACGACGACGCGAACGGGTACACGGACGACATCTGCGGTTGGGACTTCTTCAAGAACGACAACGACCCGTACGACGACACGCGCTACGGGCACGGCACCGGCGAGGCGCGTGACAGCAGCGCCGAGGCGAACAACGGCGACGGCGAGCCCGGCGTTTGTCCGGCATGCATGTTCATTCCGCTCCGCGTCGGCGACAGCTTCATCGGCGACTCGAACGACTTCGCCAAAGCCGTCATCTACGCGGCGGACATCGGCGCGAAGGTCGTCCAGGAAGCTCTCGGCACCGTCAACCAGACGGCGTTCTCGAAGGCGGCGATCGACTACGCGTACAACAAGGGCGCGATCGTCGTCGCGAGCATGGCCGACGAGAACTCGCGGCACCACAACATGCCCGCGACCGCCAACCACGTCCTGACAGTGCACTCGATCCGCTACAACGAGGGCAATACTGGTCAGGCGACGACGTTCGTCGCGTTCGACACGTGCTCGAACTACGGCGCACACCTCTCGCTCAGCGTCAGCGGCACGAGCTGCTCCAGCGAGGCGACCGGACGAGCGTCCGGGATCGCCGGCCTCGTCTACTCGATGGCGGCGGCCGAGGGCGTTCAGCTCACCGCCGAGGAGGCGATCCAGCTCTTCAAGATGGAGGCCGACGACATAGACGTCGCCGATTCGCGCACCCCGGAGAACCCGAAGTACTACTACTCGCAACCCGGCTACGATCAGCGCTTCGGCTACGGTCGCGCGAATGCGCTCCGTATCATGGAAGCGATCAAGGCGCGGCGCATCCCGCCCGAAGTCGACATCGTCTCGCCCGAGTGGTTCGCGCCCATCCACGCCGATCGCGCGGGCGGACCCATCCAGATCATGGGCCGCGTCGCCGCGCTCCGCGCCACGTCGTACGACTTCGAGGTGCAGTGGGCACCCGGCGTGCAGCCGGCGGAAAGCGACTACCGCGACGTCGTCGCGCCGCTCACGAACATCCCCGGCGCCACCGTGAGCGGCGGCGCGATCCCCCTCGCACAGCTCGATCCCGCGCAGGTCGACACGACCCATCCGCGCGATCCCGACTCGCAGCTCGGCGAGAACGATCGCTCGATCTCGATTCGCGTTCGCGCCGTCGCGCACTACGACGGCTTCGACGTCCCCGGCGAGGCCCGAAGGGTCGTCTCCGTGACGAACGAGAAGAACGGCGTCGACAAGGACCTCCTACCGGGGTTCCCCATCGCGCTCGGAGCGTCCTCCGAGGCGAGCCCGAAGCTCGCCGACATCGACGGCGACGGCGTCCGTGACATCGTCGTCCCCGACAGCTCGGGCAAGCTGCACATCTATTCGATGAAGAGCGGCAGGCCTGTCGAGGTCCAGGGCTTTCCGTACCTCACGCGCCCGATCGACGGCTTCGCCAAGGACCTCACGAGCGAGCCGACGGTGCCGAGCTACCTCGCCGCGCCGGCGTACACGGCGGGCGCCCAGGGCGGCGTCGATCCCGCCATCGCGCGCGAGGCCGTCATGGCCGCGCCCGCGGTCGCCGACATCGACGGCGACGGCAAGCCCGAGATCGTGCTGACGTCGTGGCCGGGAACGATCTACGTCATCAGCAGCACCGGTCAGGACCTGCCCGGCTGGCCGAAGCGCCTCCCGCTCGTTCCTTCGTGTCCGCACGATCCGCAGGCGCCTCGCCCCGAGACGTGCATGGACCTGAAGAACGGCCACGCGCGCGGCACGTACAGCGCGCCCGTCGTCGTCGACATGAACAAGGACGGGCGGCCCGAGATCGTGATCGGCGGCTTCGACGGCAAGATCTGGGTCTTCAAGGCGGACGCCTCCGTGCTCGACGGCTTCCCGGTCTCGCTCGTCTCGCCGAAGTCCGATACCCCGAGCCGCATCATGGCGACGCCGACGGTCGTCGACCTGAACGGCGACGGCATCCCGGAGATCATCAGCGGCTCGAACCAGCAGATCGGCGGCGGCGGCGCGGCTGGACCGGTGTTCGTCGTCGACGGACGCGGCAACGCAGCGCCGAGCAAGTACCTTCCGAACTGGCCGATGACGATGGCGAGCCTCAAGCTCTTCCCCGTCGTCGCCGAAGGCGTCGTCGCTTCGCAGGCGGTCGCCGACTTCGACAACGACGGACAGCCGGAGATCGTGGTCCAGGGCAACGGCTCGCGCCCGCTCGTGCTCAAGGCGGATCCCGGCCCGCAGGAGCGCTTCGAGGAGCCGCCGAATCGCCTCCCCGTCGTGAAGACGGAGGACGGCAGCGAGCAGAAGGGCCTCGACGCGACGAGCATCTTCGGCGAGCAAGCGAAGGCATTCGCGCCGGACGTGATGTTCCCGCTCTTCAGCCACCCTTCGATCGGCGACCTCGATCAGGACGGCGTGCCCGACGTGATCGTGTCCGGTGGATCGCTCAGCCTCGCGGGCGCGCTCGCAGGCGGCGGAACGCGCGCCGAGCGAGCGCAGCAGCTCATCGCCGCGTGGAGCGGCAAGACAGGCAAGATGCTGCCGGGATCGCCGATGCTCGTGGAGGACTACACGTTCCTCGTGAACCACGCGGTCGCCGACGTGAGCGGTGACGAATATCCCGAGATCATCACCGGCACCGGCGGCTACTTCCTCCACGCGGTCGACGGCTGCGGTCGCGAGGCGCCGGGCTTTCCGAAGTTCACGAACGGCTGGATCGCACAGGCCGCCGCCGTCGGCGACATCGACGGCGACGCGCACAAGTCGCTCGAGGTCGTCGTCGGGACGCGCGACGGGTGGCTCTTCGCGTGGAAGACGGCCGGCACGGCGAATGGTCCGGTCCAGTGGGAGTCGTTCCACCACGACAACGCGAACACGGGAAACTACGCCACGAAGCTCGGTCAGGGCAGCACCGAGCGCGCGGCGAAGCCTCTCGAGTGTCCGCTCGACGCCGATCCGCCGAGCGAGAAGCTCGATCTCGGCGGCGCATGCGCGTGCCGCACGCAGCCCGCGCGCGGCGCGGGTGTGCTCGCGTCCCTCGGCGTGCTCGGCGCTGCCCTCCTCTTCGCGAGCCGACGCCGCGCCCGCGCCTGACGCCAGAAAGGCGACGCTTCGGCGTCCGAGCGCCGTGCGTCGCCTTCCGGCGCGGACATCGATCGACGATCCGCGTCGGTCAGTGCGCCTGGGCCTGCGGCTGCACCCGCGGCTTCGACGGCTGCTGCGAGGACTGCTGCTGCAGGTACTTCTCGAGCTCGTCCGCTCCGCCGATGTACTTGCCGTCGATGAAGACCTGCGGCGTCGACGACTTGCCGGTCGCAGCGCGCAGGTTACGCGGCGTCGCCTTGATCTCGTCGTACGGAATGCCCCTCTGCTCGAGGGCCTTCCGCGCGCGAGCGCAATGCGAGCAGCCCTCGCGGCCGATCATGAGCACGTCGCTCGGCATCGTGGCCTCCGGGGCGAGGTGCTTCAGCATCGTGTCGGCATCGGAGACCGTGAATGGATCGCCTTCGACTTGCGGCTCGATGAACATCTTCTTGATGACGCCGTTGTCGACGAGCATCGAGTAGCGCCACGAGCGCCTGCCGAAACCGAGATTGCTCTTGTCGACGAGCATGCCCATCTTCTCGGTGAATTCGGCATTGCCGTCCGGAATGAACCGGACGTGCTCCGCATGCTGCGCCTTGCCCCACTCTTCCATGACGAATCCGTCATTGACGGAGATGCACAGGATCGCGTCGATGCCGGCCTCCCTGAACGCCGGGGCGAGCTCGTCGTACCGCGGGACGTGCGCGGACGAGCACGTCGGCGTGAAGGCGCCCGGGAGCGCGAAGACGATGACCTTCTTGCCCTCGAAGAGCTCCTTCGACGTGACGTCCTTCCACTCGGCTCCTTCGCGAGTGCGGAACGTGACTTGGGGTACGGTCTGTCCTTCCATGTTCTTCATCTCGATTTCTCCTCTTCTCTCTTTCTCTTTCTCTTTCAATTTCTCTCGTTTTCTCATTTCGTGATCTTCGAGCCGCTCGCCGCGGCTCCTGAACCAAGCTTCGCGGCGACGTCGCGCAGCGCCGTCCGAATCCCTTCCTCCACGACGGGGTGGTAGAAGGGCATCGCGAGCATCTGGTCGATCGTGAGCTCGGCCTGGTGCGCCCACGCGAGCAGATGGGCGAGGTGCTCGGCGCGAGGTCCGGCGATCTCGGCACCGAGGAAGCGACGCGTCGCCGGATCCGCGTAGACCCGAGCCGCGCCCTTGTTCTGCAGCATGATCCGGCTCCGGCCCTGATCGCCGAAGTCGACCTGTCCCGTGGCGATGGGGCCGCGCGCGGAGATCGTCGCGAAACCCTCGCCGATGACCGCGAGCGTCGGCTCGGTGAACGCGATCCCGAGCGGCGTCCGGCGCTTGCCCGAGCGGACGTCCGGGTAGCGCGCCGCGTTCTCCCCGGCGATGGCGCCTTCATCGGCGGCCTCGTGGAGCAGCGGGATGTCGTTGTTCGCGTCTCCAGCGATGAATACGTGAGAATCGTCCCAGCGCAACGTCGTCCGGTCGACGGTCGCATTCGACGGGATGCCGACGTTCTCGAGGCCGAGGTTCTGGATGTTCGGCCGGCGCCCCGCCGCGACGAGCGCGGACGCGAAATGCTCGGTCCGCTCGTTGCCGTCACGGTCGACGTATCGAACCACTACGCCCGTCGCGCCTTCCGGCTCCACCGCGAGGACGTCCGCATCGAAGTCGACAGGAAGCTCCGCCTCGAACGCAGCGGCCGCAGCCTTCTTCACGACCGGATCGGTGAGCGGTCCGACCGAGCCGCTGCGTCCGAAGATGCGGACGCGCACGCCGAGGCGATGCAGCGCTTGCCCGAGCTCGAGCCCGATCACGCCGGCGCCGAACACAGCGACCGACTCCGGAAGGTCTTCCCAGGCGAACACATCGTCGTTGACGACGAGGCGGTCGCGGATCGCGTCGAACATCGGCGGGACGAACGGCGACGAGCCAGTGGCGATGACCACCGTCTTGAAGGTCACGTGCACGCCCTCGACGTCGAGCTCGTTCGGGCCCACGAACCGGGCACGCCCCGTGAGCCGATGCGCCGGCGGGATGTTGTCGACGCTCTCGAGGACGAAGCCCACGAACCGATCGCGCTCGCGAAGCACGCGGTCCATCACGGCGCGGCCGTCGACCTTCACGGTCGCGCTCACGCCGAACGGCGTGGCGTGCGTCGCGTGGTGCGCCGCCTCCGCCGCTGCGATCAGAAGCTTGCTGGGCATGCAGCCGACGCGCGCACACGTCGTGCCGTACGCGCCGGCCTCGATCAGGAGCGCATCCTTGCCGAGCTTGACCGCGGCACGGTACGCGGCGAGCCCCGCCGTACCGGCGCCGATCACCGCCACATCCACGTTGCGTACGCCTGTTTCGTTCATCGCTGGACAACCTACGGCGCCGTTAGTGATTGGCCCAAGACGAAGATTCTATGTCGGTGATAGAATCTAACTATCATGCCCGTGACCCCGCACGATCTGTCGATCCGCCAGCTCCAATATGTCGTCGCGATCGCCGACACGCTCGGATTCCACAAGGCCGCCCAGAAGTGCCGCGTGTCGCAACCGACGTTGAGCTCGCAGGTGCAGAAGCTCGAGGAGGTGCTCGGTGTGCGTGTGTTCGAGCGAGACAAGCGCCGCGTGCTCGTGACGCCCGCCGGCGAAGCCGTCGTCGAACATGCGCGGAAGGTCCTCGTCGAGCTGGACGATCTGATCAAGGTCGTGTCGGAAGCCAGAGACCCGTTCTCCGGGACGTTTCGCGTCGGGGTCATCCCGACCGTGGCCCCGTACCTCTTGCCGTTCGTCATGCCCGCCGTCGCCGCACGCTGGCCGCGCTTGCGGCTCGCGCTCGTCGAGGCGAAGACGGACGACCTGCTCGCGCAGCTCCGTGCGGGAACGCTCGACGCGGGCCTCCTTGCGCTCGTCGACGGCATGGAGGACCTCGAGCATGCGGTCGTCCTCCAGGACCCGTTCGTGGCCGCCGTTCCGCGCACGCATCCGCTCGCGAAGAAAAAGTCGGTGGGCCTCGACGATCTCGAGGACGAGCCCGTGCTCCTCCTCGAAGACGGTCACTGCCTCCGCACGCAGGCGCTCACGCTCTGCCAGCGAGCGGGGGCGACGGAGACCGATCTCCGTGCGACGAGCCTCGCTACGCTGGTCCAGATGGTCTCGTCCGGGAACGGGATCACGCTGCTCCCGAGCATCGCGATCGACGTCGAGAACCGGCGTGGCCAGCTCGCGATCAAGCCGCTCGCCGGTCGAGCCCAGGGGCGGACGATCTGCCTCGCATGGAGAAAGGCAGCACCGCTCGGGGGAGCGCTTCGTGAGCTCGCGAAGGAGATGGCGAAGGCGTCGCGACCGGCAGCGAAGCTGCCTCCGTCGTGATCACCAGCCGAGCCAGTCGGACTGGAGCGCGATCGAGATCGGCTGCCCGACCGGCTCGAGGCGCCCGGTCTGGCCGAGGACGTACACGCGAGCGCTCGACTGCGGACGATGGTCGGTTGGCATGTACGAGATCGTCGCGAGCCCTTCCATCGCGCGGAGCTGGAAGCGTTCGAGCTCGGCGCGAAGCGATTCACCCGTGGGCTTCACGCCGGCGTCGAGCGCGGCCTCGACAGCCGCCCGCCATGCTGCGCCCGCGACGAACCCGTAGACGTATTGCACCGTCGCGTGCGCGGTGGGCGGCTCGCCCTCGGCGATGCGCCTCGCGCGATGGACCTCGAGCAGGTTCGCCATCCCGGCCGCGGAGCCGTCCCCGAACGCGGGATACGGCTGCAGACCGTGGATGCCGACGCAGGCGTCACCGCACTCTGTGTAGAGGAGCTCGTCGAGCCCCCAGTTGTTCGTGATGACCTTCGGCGCGATGGATCGCTTCGCGCTCACCTTCGCGAGCGCACGGCCGACGTTCGCGAGGCTCGTGCGTGTGTTGCCGAACCAGATCCAGTCGACCGGAACGTACGACGGGTCCGACGACGCCTTCGCCTGCTCCTCGCCGAAGTACGAGTCGATCTTCTGCTCGATCGACGCCTCGTCCTCGTCGAGCTCGATCGCGAGGTCCCGGCCGACCTTCGTCGTCCCGAGCAGCGCGAGAAAGGTCTTGGCGCCGTCGACCGGGTCCGTGCAGAACGCGCTCGTACTGCACGCGAAGAAGCCGACGCGCTTCGCGCCACGCTTCCAGATGAAGTTCATCGCGATGCGCGCGCTCGTCGTGTAGTCGGTGCCCTGGAAGAAGACGTACGGGTAGCCGGGCGACTTCTTCCGCACGGGGAGCGTCGCCTCGCCGAACGATCCGCTCAGCGACGGAACGCCGATGTCGTGCTCGATCGGCGCCGCGGCGGCGATCTCCCCGCTGAACGCCGTCGTCACGAGGAGCTTCTTCTCCTGCGCGACGAGCGGACCAAGCGCCAGGGTCATCGGCGTCCCCTGCCCGAACACCGTCGTGACCTCCGGCCACTCCGGCTTCGAAGCCCAATCACGATAGACCGCGAGCGTCGCCTCGACGTCGTAGCGCGTGTCGCCCTCGGCGATGTCGAGCCTGCAGCCGCGTATCCCTCCCGCTGCATCGACCGCCCGGAGGTAGTCGAGCACGCCCTTGCCTGCCGCTACGCCGACGTCCTTCGTGCTGCCGCTCGCGTCGTAGAGGACGCGGACGCGCAACATGCCCTCGCATCGTCCGTCGACCGGGGTGTCCGTCACGAGCACGCGCGTCGTCCGGATGTCGAGCACGTCGGCGCAGCCTGCGATCGCGAGCGCCCCTGCGAGAGCGGCCACTCCTGCACGCGCGACCTCGAAGGCGCTCACCATTCGCCTCCCACGACGAGCGACGATCCGCGTACGCCGGCGCGGACGTTCGTCGAGCGCGGCGCGAGCAGCCAGAGGGTCACGCCGCCCGCGACGAGGACGGCGCCGGTGACGAACGCGACGTCGGCGACGCGCGCGGCGGACGACGCCTCGTTCGTGAGCGTGAGCGCGCGCCGATCGGTGCACCGATCGCCGTCGCAGTACTTCCCGGCCTCGTCGTCCTTCGACTTCGCGACGAGACCGAAGGCGCTTCCGATGCCGAGCCCGACGACGCCGGCCCCGCCGGCCACGAGAGCCCACGTCTTCATCGCTGACCACGAGCGCGCGTCTCTCGGTTCAGTGTCCGTAGGCGTCCCGGGTCCGTGCTGGGCCTGCTCGGCGGGCGCCTCGAGCGCTGCGATCCTCTCCTTCGCTCTGCGCGCGAGCGACGGCTCGATGTCCGGCGAAGCGACGGCGCGCTTGTAGTAGTCGAGCGCGAGCGACTTCGCGCCGAGGTGATGGTCGTAGAGGTACGCGACGTCGAACGCGAGGACCGCGGCGGACGACGACTGCGTCGCCTGCAGATACAGCTCGACGGCCTCGGCATAGGCGCCCTGCGCCGCTCGCGACTCCGCTTCGGCCGCGAGCTTTTCGGCACGGAGCGTGGCGAGATCGATCTCATCGTCCGCGCGTGCCTCACCAGCCATGATGCCGATGGCCATCACGGTCGCCGCCGCGAGCAGGCGAGCGCGCATCGAGCGCGGGAACGAAGCAAAGCGACTCCCGAACATCCCCACCGACAAAGTACTCGCGCATTCTCGCACAACTGGGCGACGTGCACGTCATGGACTACGTTTCGGGCATGGGAAGCGCACGCTTCTCGCCGGGGGATGTCCTTCGGGGGAAATACCGCATCAAGCGCGTGCTCGGGGAAGGCGGCATGGGCGTCGTCGTCCGCGCGACGCACCTCCGTCTCGATCAGGACGTCGCGATCAAGATGCTTCGTGGCGAGCCCGGAACCGCTGGACCGAGCGTCGTCGAGAGGTTCGCTCGTGAGGCACGCGCGGCAGCACGGCTCAAGGGCGAGCACGCCGTACGCATCCTCGACGTCGACGACGAGGGCGACGAGCCGTTCCTCGTCATGGAGTACCTCGAAGGCAGCGACCTCGATCGCATCGTTCGAAAGGAAGGTCCGCTCGAGCCGGAGCGCGCGGTCGAATACGCGCTGCAGATCTGCGAGGGTCTCGCCGAGGCACATGCCCTCGGGATCGTCCACCGTGACGTCAAGCCTGCGAACATGTTCGTCGCGAAGACGCCGCGCGGTGGCGAGATCATCAAGATCCTCGATTTCGGGATCTCGAAGGCGCCCGAAGGCAACGATCCGACGATCACGCTCGGCGAGCGGGTCCTCGGGTCACCCGCATTCATGTCGCCCGAGCAGCTCAAATCGGCGCGCGACGTCGACGCACGCACGGACGTCTGGTCGCTCGGCGTCGTTCTCTACTTCCTGCTCAGCGGCAAGCTCCCCTTCGAAGGTGACGATGCTACCGCCGTCGCAGCGCGCATCGCCTCGGACGATCCGCGGCCGCTCGCGGGCGCGCTCCCGCCCGGCCTCGTCGACGTCGTCATGCGATGCCTCGCGAAGGATCGCAACGCGCGCTTCGCATCGGTGGCGGAGCTCGCCCGCGCGCTCGCACCGTTCGCGCTTGCAGGCGAGGTCGCGGCAAACAGAGTGTCGAGTCAGCTCCGTGTGCCGGTCGCTCACCCGTCGGCGCGCTCTTCCGTCTCGGGGCCTGCCGGGCAGGCGGGTCCGGTCACGGCATCGCTCGAGTCCGTGATCGTCGGCCCTGGCGACAAGGCGACGGCATCCCTCGATGCGCCCGGCCCCGTCTCGCTCGGAGTGATCACGAATGCCGGCGCCACGACCGGCGCCCACGATTCGATGACACCGCCGCCGGCGCGGACGAAGAGGCGCATCCTCGCAGCCGCGGTCGCGCTCGGAGCAGCGCTGCTCGTGTGGCTCGTCGTGCGCGGCGAGCGCCCGAGCGATGTGCCCCGCCCGCAGGAAGCCCGGAGCGCTGCGCCCGCTCCCGAGACGACGAGCGTCTCCGCGACCGGCAGCACCACGACGGCGACGGCGCCCGTCGAGCCCGCCGCGTCGGACGTCGCTTCGGCTGCGCGACCTGCCGTCGTCGCATCGGCTCCGAAGAACGCTCCCGTACCAGCTCGCACGAGCACGGCGGTGCCACGCGACGCAGGAGCGGCGGCGCCTTCGCGTTCCGCACAGGTCGACGATCCCTTGAAGCTGGACATCAAGTGAAGCGCCGCACGTTCCTCTTGATCGCGCTCGTGCTCGGTGTCGTTGCGACGGAGCCGCGCGATGCTTCGGCGGCGCCGGACGGTGGTGCACCGGCCGATACCGAGGGGGGTGAGCTCTCGAAGGCCCTCACCGGCGATGCGAGCGCGCTCTACGAGATCGCTCGTCAGGCCTTCCAGTCCGGCGACGTCGCCGCCGCGCTCCCGAAGTTCCAGCGCGCGCACGAGATCTCCGGCGACCCACGCCTCCTCTGGAACATGGCTGCCTGCGAAGCGGCGCTCAAACACTGGGCCCGCGCGATGACGCTCGTGGATCGCTATCTCGCGATCGGAGGAGCGCTCCTCGACGAACGCGACAAGGAACGCGCCGAACGCTTCCGTTCCGCCGCGAAGCGGCTCGTGGCGACCGTCGACGTGACGACGGCGCCCCCCGGCGTGACCGTTGCCGTCGACGGAGAGCCCGTCGGCACGACGCCGCTCGGCTCGGCACTCTACCTCGATGCCGGCCGCCGGCGTGTCCAGTTCACGAAGACCGGATACCGCGGGATCGTGCGCATCGAGGCGGTCAGCGGCGGCGCGGAGCTGACGTGGCGTGTCGGGCTCGAACGCCTTCGTATCCGGCCGCTGGGTCAGTGATCGCGAAGCGCTGAGCAGCTCTCGTTCGCGCTCGCGGCACCCAGGTGCGCGAGCGAGAGACGCGACGACGGTGGAGCTGACATCCGCGGCCAAGTGTCCTTCACGGCGCCAGGACGATGCGCTCCGGGCCGCCTCCGCCCACGCTTGCTCGACATCGCGGAGCGGTACGGCCTTCGCTTCGATCGGAACGTACCGCGTGAGCGAGAAGCCGAAGGCGGCAGCTCCCGGCTGAGGCGTCGCCGCGCGCGCACGGCTCCGGCTCGGCAGCGGCCGCCCCGCTTTTGGCATCGGGTCGCGAAGCTACGTGGTAGAGATTGGATGAGACTGCGCCCGCTCGAGCAAGGGCGCTCTTCCGCCCACGTGGCTCGAGGTCTTCCGTGGCTCGAGCGCGATGTCCCGCTCTGCGCGCGTGCATGTCCTCCTCCGCGGTTCGTCCCTTCGAGTCGAGGAAGCGCGTGGGCGTGCTCGGCCTGTTCGTCGCGCTGTCGAGCTTTCTCGCCGACGAACCCTTCGCCTGGGGAGCGGAGTCGCCGGAGCTCGCGTGGTCGCTCGACGATCTCGATCGGCACCTCGCGCTCGAATGGGACGCACCCGCCGAGTGCCCCGGCGAGCGGGCAGTCCGCGAGAGGATTCGCACGCTCCTCCGAAGGACGGGGGAAGCGGCTCGTCGTGTTCACGCACGAGCGACGGTGACGCCGATGCCGGCGGGCTACTCGCTCGAGCTCGCCTTCGACGACGGCCCCACGCGCGTGCTCACGAGCGAGACATGCGTCGGGCTCGTCGAAGCTACGTCGATCATCATCGCCCTCGACATCGAGACTCACCTGACGCCCGCGCCCCCTCCCGCGGCCCCGCCTTCCAAACCGCATCGCGCCAAGCGTCCGCCGCGCGCGAAGACGACACCGTCCTCGCCGCGTCGACCGGTACGTTCCTCGATCGGAGGCCGCGTGCTCCTCGACATCGGCTCTCTGCCGCTGCCAACGTCGGGCTACCGCGCGACGTTCTTGTTCGGGTACGGCGCCTTCAGTGCCGAGGCGGCCGGGACCGCGTTCATCTCGCGCGACGCGGAGGGACCGCGGGAAGGTACGGGCGCGCACGTCGACCTCGCGACCGGAGGGCTCCGCATCTGCCGCTCGTGGGAGGTCGGGACCGCCGTCGTCGCGCTCGGGACTTGCCTCGGGGGTGAAGCAGGAAGCTCGACCGTGATGGGCTTCGGGATCACTCGGCCCACCAGATCGACGGGCCTGTGGACGTCGGTCGTCGCGTCGTCCGAGCTCCGCGTGCTCTGGAACCGGGCGCTACCCCTGGTCATCGGGTTCGAGGTTGGCGCCGTCCCGAACCGGACTCAGGCCGTCATCCGGGGCCCAGGCATCGTCTTCGATCCGGACCCCTGGCTTGTTCGCGCCACTCTCGGCCTCGAGCTCGAGTTTTTTTCGAGTCCGCGGATGAAATGAGCTGAGGTCGCCATAAACCCAGCGTGGGTCAGGCTCAGGCTCGATTGGAAGCAGTCTCCTTGGCGGAGGCAGAAGGGACAGCTCCGGCTGCTCCTTCCGGGTGTTCCGTGGCTGAACGGTTGAGCTTCGAGCAGATCTACGCCGAGCACTTCCAGTTCGTCTGGCGTTCGCTGCGAGCGCTCGGGGTGCCTTCCTCGATGGCCGAAGACGCTGCGCAGGACGTCTTCGTCGTGGTCCATCGACGCCTCCCCGACTTCCAGGGCGAGCAGTACGTCCGGACCTGGCTCTTCGCGATCGCGATGCGCGTCGCCTCGGACCATCGGCGCCGGACCCGATCGTTCGAGGAGCTCTCTGTCGCGGACTCCATCCTCGACCAGGGGCCGAGCCCGCTCGACGTGACGGTGCAGAACGAAGCGTTGCAGCTGCTCGATCGTGCCCTCGCGCAGATGGACGAGCACCATCGCCTGGTCTTCTTCCTCATGGACGTCGAGGAGCTGCGCGCCAGCGAGGTGTCCGAGATTCTCTCGATCAACGTCAACACCGTCTACTCGCGCCTCAACCGCGCGAGGGAGCGCTTCAACGAGATCGTGACGCGGCTCGGTGCGCCGCGGTCGTCGAAAGGATAGTCGTGAGCAAGCTCTCTCCCGAGGCCGCCGCGCTCCTCGCCGCGGCACGCAAGGATTTGGACGCCTCCGCGGAGGTCGTCGCGCGCGTGAGAGGCGGGGTCGCCGCACGCGTAGCCGCGGAGCCGCCGCCCTCCGGTGTGAGGCTACGCGCGGTCTTGTCTGCCGTCCGTCGTCCCGGGCAGTTGTTGGTGTTCGCTCTCGTCGGCAGCGTGCTCGTGTCGAAGTTCCTGATGTCGTCGAGAGCGCCGGAGCCCGCCTCACCTCCGCTCGAGTCGTCCGCGGAGATCGCTCCGAGCGTCCCGCCGCGTGCGGACGCGCTCGACGACAGCGCGCCGAGCGGGCTCTCGCAGCCGATTCCCAGCATTCCGGTGGCGGCGCTGCCTGACCGGCCTCTCCCGCGCGCGGAGCGCCCGCCGCGGGCACACGAGCCTCGGCCGGTCGCGCCGGCTGCGAGCGCTCCGGAGGTCGTCCGGTCGAACGAGACCACGAAGGCCGCCGATGACCTCGTGGAGGAGACCCGGCTCCTCAGAGCTGCCCAGGTCGACCTTCAGGCGCGCCGCACGGGTGCTGCGATGCGCTCGCTCGACGAGCACGCCCTTCGGTTCCCCGCTGGCGCCCTGCGCGAGGAGCGACTGACGCTCCGCGTGCTCGCCCTTTGCGAGAGCGGGGAGATCGAGGCGGCGCGACGCGCGCGCGCCGAGCTCGACCGAAGCTTTCCCGCGACGTCTCACGCTTCCCGCCTGGCAAATTCGTGCGCGGCCGACGGACCCGAAGGAGGCCGGTGATCATGCGATCGTTCATGAAAGGGCTCTTCGCGCTCGGGCTCGCCGGCTTCGCCGCGACCTCGTGCACGACGGCTCTCGATGCTGGTACCGATGATGCGGTGCCGCGCCCAGCAGCGCCTTCCTTCACGAGCGCGGACGCCGACACCGAGGTCGTCGAGGGAGGAGCGAGCTTCACCTCGTACTGCGCGTCCAACAAATGCCCCACGGGATATAGGACCTGTCCAAACTCGGACTTTCTTTGCGACGTAAACCTCCTGGCCGACAGACAGAACTGTGGCGCGTGCGGGGTCGTCTGTCCAGGCAGCGCCTTTGGCCCCGAACGGTACGAGTGTGTCGACGGGCGCTGCCAAATGCAGTGTTCCGTCTGGCCGATTCCCACTCTCGACTGCGATGGCCTTCCCGACAACGGTTGCGAGACGGATGCGAGCTCGAATGACTCTTGCGGAGGATGCGGCGTCATCTGCTCTGACCCAGCCAAGCCATGCATCAACCGCAGTAGCTTCGCCACCGATTACGGATGCGGCTGTAGGGACGGCCTATCACACTGCAACGGCCAATGCATCGACACGAGGAATAACGACGCTCACTGCGGTGCATGCAACCATGTCTGTCCTCGAAACGGCGACGGGGGCATTCTCGACCCAAACTTGCATATGTACTACGGCTGCGCCGACAACCAGTGTGGTCGCCCCAAATGCGAAACCAACTGGACCGACTGCGACGGCAATCCCGACAACGGATGCGAGACCTACATACTGTCCACGGACAACTGCGGCGCCTGCAAAAACGTCTGCCTCGCAGGCCAAGTCTGCAAAAAAGACAGGGACGCTTCAGGGTTCCCTATCCGATGCATGTGTTCCAAAGGAGAGTCCTATTGCTCCAGAGGTGGGAACTACGGTTCTTGTCACGATTTTGCCTCGGATCCGAATAACTGCGGTGGTTGCAACATCGAGTGCGGGCTCCTCGATCGGAATACATCTGTCGGGATCTGCGTGAAAGGTATATGCACAATGGAGTGCGCGACCGGGCAGGCTGACTGCAACAGAAATGAGAATGACGGCTGCGAGGTCAACGTCGACAGCGATCCACGGAATTGTGGCGGTTGCGGGATCGTCTGCGACGCAGTCGCTGGCCAGGCGTGCGTGCAGGGCAGGTGCGTGGTCGAGCCGTGCGATCGAGCCGTAGACGCCGGTAGGGGGCCGCAATGAACGTCCGTTGGATGGTATTCGCCCTTGGCGTCGCGGCGTGCGCTTCGACGGAATCCATCGTCGACCCGGCATCTCCGGATGACTCGCACGCCGTCCCCTCGCCGCCGGCACTGGACAGCGGGCTCGACGCGACTCCGGAATTGGACGCGGGCCCGTGCGCCGACTGCGAGTACTTTCCCGCCGTCTGCGCCGCCGACACGCTCTGCCCCAACGGCCCCTTCGATTCGAGTCTCGGCGGCAACGGATACGACCCCCGCGTGACGATAAACGTCATCCGCGGACGCTCGGCAACCGACGTCTGGGCGGGCGGGACCATGGGAGGGATCGCCCACTTCGACGGCACGTCATGGACCCGGCTCGACCTGAGCAACCGCGAGACGGTGCGCGGCCTCTGGCTGCGCGATTCCGGCGAGTTCGCGATCGCCTCATGGTGGGTCGGCTACAGCCGCGGACTCACCGTTGTGGATGCCGGCGCAAACCCTTCGGCAGGTGGCTGGACCTTCACCACGCCGACCCTCTCGCCCGACCTGACGTATACTTTGCCCGGCTTACCGATACCGATGCCGGTAACCATCGCCTATGCAAGGCTCGCTCATGCGTGGAGCGCACCTGGCTCGTCGTGGCTTTGGTGTACATCCCTGACGGGGGGGATCGGAGTGCCCGGGCTGACCGGACTGTGGCGTATTCGCCAATTGCCATCCGACGAGCTCGAAATTCACGCCGGTGTAGCCTGGCCGGGGTGCGTCGACAGTGGATGTATGCAAATGAGGAGCATCCACGGCGCCTCGGCCGACGAGTTGTGGGCGGTCGGTGAGTCGGGCGCGGCGGTCATGGTGCTCGACGCCGAGGGCGACACGCCGAGCGTCATGGCGTCCAACACGCAGACGTTGAACGCGCTGAACGGAGTCTGGGTCGCGTCCACGTCCGACGCCTGGGCCGTCGGCGCGAACGGGACCATCCGCCACTCCGCGGGCCACTCCTCGCTCTGGGACGTGGTCTCGGATGTCCCGACGAGCGAGGCTCTCCAAGCCGTGTGGGGGTCCTCCTCGACCGACATCTGGGCCGTCGGGGATGCCGGCGTCGTCCTTCACTATGACGGAAAGAGCTGGTCCCGTGTGAAGGTCGCGGGACTCGGGACAAGCCGCCCGAACCTCACGACGGTCTGGGTCCCTGCACCAGGTCATGTCTGGGTTGGAGGACAGGGCGTGATTCTCTCGCTCGGAGGAAAGCCATGAGGGCGAGGGTTCTCGTCTCCTGCGGATCGATCGCGCTCGGAGCTGTCTCGTCGGTGGTCGCGTGTGCGGCGTCTGAAGCCGAGCCACCGACGACGGCTTCGCCCGATTCGGGAGGAAGCCCCCTCGCACCCGACGATGGCGGGCAGAGCGAATCCGAGACAGGCCCCGGCACGAAGGCCGACGGACCAGAGTGCAGTGCCGCCGGCTGGTGTCAAACGTCCTTGCCCAACGAAGACCTCACCTTGAAGGACGTCTGGCCCATCGGCGATCGCGCGTTCGCGATCGCGCATAGCCCGACCCTCGGCGCCAAGGTTCTCGAGTGGAAAGGCACCGACTCCACGTGGAAGTACATCGACGATGGCACGCAGAACGAGGCCTTCCCCAAGTACGTTGGACGGATTTGGGCACCCAACGAGAACGAGGTCTACTACGGAGTGGACCCGGGCTACATTTATCACGGCACGCGTCCGGTGCCGCCCGCAAAAGATTGGTCATGGACACGACAACGTCTCAAAGACAATAGTCATGTCGGCTTCGTCGACCCGGAAGATGGCAATCCGTACTACATCTGGATGAGTTCGAACTACCCGACGCTCGGCGTCTGGGGAACGAGCGCGGACGACGTCTACGCGTGGTTTACGAATAGCCTCTATCGCCGGAAGAAGGTCGAAGGCGCCACGCTGGAGTGGGTGCTCGAGTACACCGCGGATGACGCGTCGCCCTCGACCGAGCACATGTACTTCCTCGCGGCCGCGGGGACCGGTCCCGACGACGTCTGGTTCTCCGGCACGAGAACGCGAACCCCTTCGATCGAATCTTGTGCCGTCCTCGTGCGGAAAAAAGGGGGTAGTTATCAGAGAATCGCGGACGGCGTCATCACCGGCCCCTGGTCCGACTGCGCTAGCAAAGACGGATATTTGCTCATCGGCGGCGCCCAGGGATGGCTCACCGATATACATATGATGTCGCCAACCCAAATCGTCGGTCTCAAGGGCGCTCGCGACGTCGTGAAGGTGTCGGTCACAGGAGATGAATACTCGGTCTCCTTGGCGCCGGTCCCCACGAAACTAGCGAGAGAAGCATTGAACTCTCTATGGGCTGTGCCGGGGGATCTGTGGCTCAGCGGGATGGGGGTCGTCGTTCGAGGCAGTGACGATATTTGGGACGGCGGGGCGTTTCAGATCTCGACGATCTCGCTGACCGGGGCGCCGCTCGGTCGACCTCTCTACCAGGTTCGCGGCACGTCCAATACCAACCTCTGGGCTATCGGTGTCCGCAATGCGCTTCACAAGACAACTCCTTGATCGCTATTCAGTTGGCGCGACGCTGCTTCTGGCGGCGTGCGGCACAGCGATGAGCTGCTCGAGCCCCGACGACGGAAGCGCGCTCGGTCCGGCGGACGCTGGGCCGGAAGCGTCCACGACAGACGGTGCAGCGGTGTCCGACGCCGGACTATCGGAGGTGACGACGCGCGACGTGGCGTCACCTCCGTTCGACGGAGGACCGCTCCCGGTGGTCTGTACCTCCGATCCATGCGCGACATCCCTCGTGACGACGCTGGCGCTCGACGACTCCGAGCCCAGCGAGGGCTATTGCGCCCTTCTGCGCGGCGGTACCGTGGCATGTTGGGGTGCCAACGAGGCGGGACAGCTCGGTCGTGGTGACGACGCTGGTACGTCAGGCAGCGCGATGGCCGGGCGCGTCGTCGGTCTCTCGGACGTCGAGGAGCTCCATCACACGTGCGCGGTCGACAAGGCCGGCGGCGTCTGGTGCTGGGGCACTGGTCCCTACCTTCGCGATGGCACGGGTGCGCGCACGACCGAACACGGGCCGATCAAGCTGCCTCTTCCGCCCGCGAGGCACGTGGGAGTAGGAATGGACGTCGCGTGCGCGTCGACCGACGACGGGCTGCTCTGCTGGGGAAGCAATACGAACGGACAGTTCGCGCCCCTGAGCGCCATGCCGGCGTTTACGCTCGTCTCACCACGACCGATCGACCTGCCGAGCGGAGCTCCGATCCGTGAAGTCCTGGCAAGTGAGGCGACGTTCGTTCTCCGAGAGGACGGCGCGACTCTGAGCTGGGGCGCTAATCCTCCGCTCGCCCGCATCTCCTCGCTCAGCCCCGATCCGTCGCCGCTTCCGATTCCAATCACCGGTATCTCGTCGATCGACCTGACGAGCGAGAGTGGGTGCGCGACGGCCAGCGGCGTCGGTTACTGCTGGGGACGCCTCAATCTCCGCGATGTCTCGGGCTCGGCGCCGCCCGTTCGGACGGTTCCCGAGCCGGTCGTCGCGCCCGAGCCGCTCGTTCAGATCGCTACCACCAGATTGTGGGTCGACCGGAGCGTTGGGTCGCCGATCGTTCGACCGCAGCGATGGTGCGCCGTCGGCGCGTCGGGTGCGGTCTACTGCTGGGGACTGAACGCGAGCGGGCAGGCCGGGGACGGCACGGACCAGCACGCCTACCACGCAGTGAAGGTCGAGGGTCTTCCCACGACCGCGGCACAGGTAAAGACGATGCCTGACTCCACGTGTGCGCTCTTGACGAACGGCAAAGTGTATTGCTGGGGGTCCAACTATTACGGACAACTCGGCAACGGTAAGGTCCGCATCCCGACCTTCGTGCCTGAAGAAGTGGTGCTGCCATGAGCCAAATGCCAAGGTATCGCCGCGGTATCGCCGCGGTCCTCGGTATCACGTTTGCCGCTGCCTGCATTGGAGCGTGCTCGAAGGATCGCGGTGGATTCGACCCCAACGATAAATCATTCGACCCCGATGCCTCGGCTCCGCCGGACGCCGCGGACTGCCGCCTCCAGTGTTCGCTCGACGGCCGCTCGGTCATCGAGGCCTGCACGGGCAACGTCGTCGAGAGGTGCGCCGACGATCTCGCGTGCGGAGCCGCGAAGTGCCAGGAGCCATGCGCCGCGGCAGCCGCGGATCGAAGCTCGAACGGGTGCGACTTTTACTTCCCGCTGCCACGCATGGTGAAGGGTCTCCCCCACAGCTGCCATGCTGCGTTCGTCGTCAATACGTCTACCCAACCCGTCGACATGGCACTCGAACGCGACGGCACGGAGCTCGACATATCGAAGTCGGTGTTCCGTACGAATCCGGGCAGCGCGGCACTCGTCTCTCACGTCGGAGCCATCCCTCCGGGGGAGAGCGTCATTCTCTTCCTCTCCGACTCTCCGCCGGGAACCAGTTCGTCCTTCTACATCAGCTGTCCGGTCGGAGTGACCCCTGCAACCACCGTTGACACGGCTCCACATGGAACCGGAATTGGGTCATCTTTCCGATTGACCACCACACTGCCCGTGGCGCTGACATCAATGTACCCGTTCGGGGGGGCCGCATCCGCCTACCCCACGGCCACGCTTGGACTGCCTGTGGCGACATGGGGAAATGAGCACATGATCGTCAACGGATGGGCAGCGAGCACGTCGGGCGCTCCGGCGGTACAGGTCGTGGCTTCTGAAGACGACACCGAAGTGACCATTCTGGCGAAGAAGGACATCGAAGATGGTAGGGGAGTCGTGGGCGGTTCCGCACACAAGCCAGTCAAGTACCGGCTGTCTCGAGGGCAGTATCTGCAGATCGTCCAGTCCGAAGAGCTCTCTGGGAGTATCGTGACCTCGGACAAGCCGACGAGCACCTTCGGCGGGAATTCTTGTGCGTACATTCCATCGACCGCGTCGGCTTGCGATATTCTCTTTCAACAGATTCCGTCCTTCGAGCACTGGGGATCGGAATATGTCGGTGTGGGCTACCGGCCGCGCCTGGGCAACGAACACGAACCGATGCCGTATCGGATCATTGCGGCGAGAGACGGGACGCGGCTCGAGTACGAGCCGGATATCCCCCCCGGAGCGCCCACCACCATGAACGCCGGCGAGGTGGCTTCGTTCCGTTACGGAACGGGCGATGCGTTCGTCGTGCGCACGCAGGACGTCGAGCATCCCATCTACGTTTCCGCGCACATGACCGGCGGCAGTGGCACCTCGCTGGAGGACAAATACACCACCGCGCAAAACTTCGGGGGCCTTGGCGATCCAGAGTTCGTGAACGTCATTCCGACAGCGCAATACTCGAGCTCGTACAGCTTCTACGCCGATCCCACGTATGCGGAGACTTCGATCACCATCGTGCGGCGGAAGATGAATGGTGCGTTCAAAGACGTATGGCTCGAGTGTGCGGGTGTACTCACCAAGTGGAAACCCGTCGGAACACGGGGCGAGTACGAGTACACGAGGGTCGACCTGTCACGCCGTGGGAAGCCCGGCGACAAGTTCGGGGAGGGCGACGCCGCCACGGTTTGCCAGACCGGGCTGCAGCGCATGCGGAGCGAGGGCCCCTTCACCGCCACGCTGTGGGGCTGGGACTCGTTCGCGAGCTACGCCTATCCCGGCGGAACGGCCCAGCGAAAGCTCGTCGACACGCCGCTCGCGCCGGTCAACTGAGGCCGTGATCGCGCTTCTGTGAGCCTGCGCTCGGTCCGCCCGTTCGGGCGAGCAGCCCGAAACTCCGGCTCACGGCGGCGCGCTCTGCACCGACGAACCTCGTCGTCGGACTCGACGGCATCCGCTTCGTCCGCGGGGCCGGCGGGCCGCCTCCCCCACGCTTGCTGGACATCGCGGAGCGGTACGGCCTACGCGGCAGCTTTGCGAGCCGCACAGCTTTCGCTTCTTTCCGAAGCCGTGATGGATCTAACTTGTGATGCCAATGAGACACTCTTCGTACGCGATGGCCATCGCCGTCGCCCTTCTCTCTTCGCAGGTTGGTTGCAAGAAGCTCGCTCAGACCCGCGCGCGCCTCCTCGACGCGGGCGCAGCCGCGTCCGCGGCGACCGAAAGCGTCGACGACGACCAAGCACTCAATGGTCTCGTCGACTGTTTGAACGGCCTCGACCACTCCATCTCCAAGAGCCTCGAGCGATACACGAGCTGGTTGCCAGACGCGAAGGAAGGCGCTCCTCAGCCGGGCCCCACGGGCAAGGAGACCAGGGTGTTCGGCTTCTACCAGATCAGCGATCACGACGTGACCACGTGTGAAAAGGGGCTGAAGCTCGCTATCTCGAAGCCGGAATTCAAGGACGCCTCGGAGAAGTTCAAGGCGGTAACCGAAAAGATCGTTCCGGCGATCAACGAGGCGAACGTCTACTACGACCGCAAAGACTACAAGGACGACAAGTTCGCCAAGGGCAAGGAGCTGCACGCCAAGCTCTGGCCGCTGGCCGAGGAGTTCTTCAAGGTGTCGCACGAGTTCCGCGGGATCGTCGTGAAGGCGAACGATGCCCGGATGGAAGCCGAGCTGAAGGAGGTCGAAGCCAAGCAAGGACGGAAGCTCCTCTTCCAAAAGCTCAACGTCCTAGCGCACGCCAAAGCGAGCGTCCGCGTTGCGGCCGAAGAGAAGGCCCCGCTCACCGAGCTCGAGCCCCTCATGGTCGCGTACGAAAAAGCGGTCGACGAGATGAAGACCTACGCCAGCTCGCACAAGGACGAGGCCGAAAAGGTCATGATGTGGTCCATGTTCGAGAACAAGGTCGAGGAGTATCTGAAGGTGCTCAAGGATCGCGTGCGCCGCGTGCGCGACAAGAAGGCCTACACCAGCAGCGAGATCCGGCTGCTCGAATCGGGCTCGGGATGGATGGTCGAGGGCAGCTCGGCGAAGGCGAACCGGGCGTACAACGACCTCGTGAGCAGCTCGAACTCACTGCGCCTCTGACGGCCCCAGCCCTCGCTCCGATCACGACAGGCTTCGCGCTCTGCGGAGCCTGTGCTCAGCTGCGGCCGACCCGACCCGAGATGGAGGTGCGGTGATGGATGTCGTTCGTGGAAGCTGCCTCTGTGGTGGAGTTGCGTTCGAGATGACGGGGACGCCGAAGGGCGCGTTTCATTGCCATTGCTCGCGGTGCCGGAAGGTGCGCGGCACCGCGGCCGCAACGAACCTCGCCGTCGGACTCGACGGCGTCCGCTTCGTCCGCGGCACCGATCTTCTGACTTCGTTCAAGGCTCCCGACGCGAAGTTCTTCGGCCACGTCTTCTGCAAGGTCTGCGGCTCGAGCATGCCGCGCTTCGACGAAGGACGCGGGTTCGCGGTCATCCCGATGGGCGCGTTCGACGATGATCCCGGGTTCCGCCCGCAGGCCCACATCTTCGTCGACTCGAAGGCCTCGTGGGACGAGATCACGGATGACCTCCCCCGCTTCCCGGGCCCGCCGCCGCTCGTGTGATGCGCGTCGAGGCCCGGGGCCTACGCCGGCCCTGAAGACGGGCGCGATGTGGCCGTAATCCCGAACGACGAACATAGAACGACGGCACCCAGCTGCTCAGCCGAACGAGCAGCTCGGCTGTCCGTCGCGTCAGGGAAGTAAAACCGAGCCATGTTAGCATCGAGCCTCAAGGTGGGCCGCCCGTCGCCGGCCGAGCCACCGACGATGATCATCGTGGCGGTCGACGCGCGCGATCGCCAAGCCATCCAGCGCATGTTTCCGGGCTTCGAGTTCCAGTTCGCGGCCACGGTCGAAGAAGCCGAGATGCTGGCACGCACGGAGCGCGCGAGCGGGTTCTACGTGTTCTAGCGAGCCGGCCCGGGCGCCCATTCGTTTTCGTTTGGAAACAATGGCCTTGCGCCCTGAACGCGCGACTCGGGCAGCCGTAGCCAATTGCTCGACCGGGCCGCACCTTCGGGTCGTGCCCACACACAACCCCATCGAGTGAGCGCAGTTTGGCTCGCTCGAGAATGGAGGATTCATCCATGTTCTCGTCGAACCTCGAGCAGCATCGCTTCTCCCTGCCCGCACTTCTCTCCATCATCGCCGCAGCCACGCTCGCAACGGCGTGCTCCAGTGCAGACGACTCCGTGACGCCGAAGCTGGAGATCATCAATCACACGAGCAGCGCCCTGAGCGCCGACGCGATCACGGCCGTGAACGGCACCTACGGCGACGCCTGCGACGGTCGCGCCTCGGACGGCTCCGACACGTGGACGTTCGCGATCGGCAATCCGGCGGGAACGACGCTCAGCGTCCGGAAGAACGACGCCGACTGCGTCCTCACGATCAAGAGCCTCGTCGCCGGCGGCACGTTCATCGCTACGCCGGACATCCCGCTCACCGCAGCGTGGAAGGCGACGGCATCGGCCTTTGCGGAGTCGAGTCAGCCGATCGCGTTCTATGGGAACGCGATGATCAGCTCGACGACGTTCGCGAGTGATCCGACGATCTCCGTGCTCGTCTCCGATTCGCCGAACGCGTCGACCCCGAGCGAGAAGTCGGCAGACTTCGTCACCTACAGCTCGAACGTGTCGACCGAGACGGTCCCCGCGTCGAGCTACGCGCTCGATCTCGACAGCTTCGACGTCGCGAAGGACGCGAACAGCGTCGTCCAGTCGGTCGCGGGCTACGCGCAGCTGACGCAGGGCGCCGTTGCCGGTCAGGACTACGCCATCTACGACGGCGCGCTCACCGGCTCGTCGACCATCGAGGAGATCGAAGCCGCTTTCGCGAGCGCGCAGGCGAAAGGCGCGCTCGCGTCGTTGACCTCGCTCCAGCTTCCCGCGTCCGACTTCGCTCTTGCCGGCGTGGACCTCGGCACCCGCCCCCAGCGCACCATCATCATCCGCAACACCGATCGAGCAGTGTCGTCGTATCAGCTGCTCCTGATCACGTTCAAACCTTGATCTAGCTCGCTGGACGACGCCTCGAGCGACGACATGTTTTCGCCCGCCGCCGCGAGGTGGCGGGCGAACGCGTGAGCTCCTCGAGCATCGAGACCCACTAGGGAGCGGGAGCGGGCGTGGGCGGCGGCGTCGCGTTGTCGGCGACGAGGAGCATGCGGAGGTTCGTGCCGTCCCACCGGAAGCTGCGTGCGTTGATCACGTTGACCTGCTCGATCGTCCCCCTCGACGGAGCAAAGCTCGCGGCTTTCGCACCGGCGATGAGCGCACGCCACACGTCGCGCGATTGGGCGGCGGTGAGCTGGGCGCCCGCGGAGCTGGGGCTCGGCCCGCAGACGTTTCGGTAGTACGAGCCGTCGACATTCGCGAGCGCGTTATACGAGTAGCCGCAATCCGGCGCCCCGTTCAGCGTGTTGCAAACGAACAAGGCCGTGCGCGATGGATCGCAATCGCTGAACCCGGCGGCGGCCAGCGCGCGAAACACGGCGTTCGACTCGGCGGTGGGAAACGTGACGTTGGGCTCCAGCGGGAGGTCGTACTTCGAGACATCGTCGAAGTGGGCAGATTCACCGTCGACGGTGACGTTGGCGAGCCGCGTGAACGTCCCATGCGGGTCGACGCACTGAGAAGCTCCAGCCGAGCGCAGCGCCTCGTCGAGCTTCTCGGACAGCGTCGAAGACGCAGGCGCGGTCGCAGTCGATCCGTCGTTCATGACGACGCTGCATTCGAGTCCGCGATCGGCGCCGGGAACCGAGACACGACTGCAAACGAGCGACGAGAGCGAGTAGCTCGATCGCGCAGGCACCGGAGGCGTCTGCGCCGCGAGGACCGCGGAGACCGCCTCGAAGACAGCGTGCGCGCTCTCTCCCGTCGCATCGACGCGAATGAGCTTCGACTGCGGGCCCGGCCCGACCGTCGTGCACGAGCTGGCGGCGCTCCCCGCAGCGTGAGCGTCCGTACGCGGGCGATCGCTCGCCGCTCCACATCCAGCGACCGTGAGGAGGACCAGTCCGAAGCGCCAAGCAGGTTTCATGAAGCCTCTCGTGTAGCACCCAATGTACCCCGCTCCGGCGCTGGCGCCCGACGAACGCGCCGATTGCGTATGGCCGTGCTAGGAAGTCGTCGTGTCGTCGTCCTCGCTTGGTCTTCGATCCGCGCTGGCATTCGCGACGGTGGCGCACGTCCTTGCGGCATTGTCGCTCGGCGCCGTACCCTTGAAAGCCGCGCGGCCCGCGACGAGCGAGGTGCAGCGCGAGATCGCGTTGGATGTCGAGGCGGACACGCACGAGGGCACCCTCGCGCCGACCGAGCATGCGTCGGAAGCTCGGACGCGAAGCGTCGCGTCGTCGGGAAACGCGTCGGCGCCTTCGTCCATCGCCGGCGCCCGAGCGCGCGCCGCGCGTGAGAGCGCTTCTTCGGAGCCCGGGACGACGCCTGGCGAAGTTCCTCCCACCGACTCGTCGTGGTCCTTCGATCCGACGCGCGGCACACCCGTCGATCTCGGGATCGGCTCGCACTGGAAGACGGTCGTCGCGGAAGGCGCGGCAGAATCACAGCCCGGTGCGCGTTCGGCCGCTCTCGCTGAAGGAGAGGACATCAAGGATCGAGCGCGCGCGATCGATCGTTCGATGCGCGAGATGCTCACGGCGCGTGACGTCTCGCTCGGTCTCGGACGCGCGGGTCCCCTCGTCTCGGCCACGCGCGACGCCGCGTCCTCGTCGAGCGCGCCCGACGTCGGCGCGACGATCCTGGAGATCGAAAGCAACTCCTCAGGAACCGTCGTCGCAGCGCATGCCGAGGACAGCGCCTGGAATGAGGTCGCGAGGGCGGTGGTCCGGAGAATGGCGGGCAAAGCGCTGAGGGTAGCGCCCGGCTCGCGCGGTCTTCGTGCCCGGCTCCGTGTCGTCGCCGAACGAGCGCTTCCGAGCGGCGCACGCGGCAGCTCGAGTGTCGGCGCCGTCCCCGATGACGTCCCAGGCGGGAACAAGGTGTGCGACGGCGAAGGGATCCATCGTCGATGCGTCGCGGGAATGCCGGCCGGCGCAACGAATGCCTCTCACGATCTCTCGAACGTCGGCGCAAAGCCGACGCGCATCGTCCACGTTCAGCTGCTCGCCGAGTCCGAGCTCTGAGCCGCCAGCGCGCGAGCCCGGTGGCGGTTGGAAGAGGCGCGCACGACTGGGATTTCGGGGACATCACTCGCACGGCGATGGGCTACGTTGAACCCTCGCGATGGCGAGTCGGAAGTGAGGCGCGGGAGCAATTCGCCTTGGTCGTGCGTAGCGCGAGGCGCCATGATCGCCGCCGCGCTCTCCGTGCCCGCACCTGCGCTTGCCGGCGAGGTCGAGCGCGTCGCGCTCGTGTACGAGGGCAACAGCGCGTGCCCCTCCGAGCCCAGCTTCCTGTCGATGGTGCGTACCTATACGGCGCGCGGGGACCTCGTCCCGGAGGGCACGGCAGCAGCACGAACGATCCGCGTTCGAGTCGCGGGCGATCCCGAGGGGGCAACCGGTTCGCTCGCGGTGGAGCGCGCAAACGGCGCGATTTCGGAGCGCGAGATCACCGGCCCCAACTGCGCGACGGTGACCGAGGCGCTCGCGATCATGGTGGCCGTCGCGATCGACCCACGTGCGGCCGCGCCCAGCGACGAACACCAGATACAGCCCGAAGACGACGCCCGTACGATGACGCCCCAGCCCATGCCGTCAGCGCGCGTCCCGCGGCCGGTCCCCTCGAAGGAGGCCCCGGCATCGACGTGGCGACCGCTCGCCGCCGTCGACGTGCGCGCCGAGGCGACGTCTGCCGTCGTGCGCGGCCCGCTCCTCGCTCTCGCCGTGTCGATGAAGCTCGAGCTTTCCGAAGCGACGGGGCCAACGTGGCTCCGTGCGCTCCGGCCGAGCGTTGCGATCGGTGTCCGGCAAAGCGCCCCGAAAGAGCATGCCTTGCGCGGCGGCAGCGTGGAGTTCCTCTGGAGCACGGGCCACCTCCGGGTGTGTCCGTTCCGGATCACGCTCGGCGCGGTCGCGGAGGTGTCGCCCTGCGGCGAGGCAAACGTCGGCCGGCTCGGGGCTGCCGCCGAAGGGTACGCCGGAGCGCGAACCATCTCGAGCCTGTGGCTCGACATCGGCGGATCCGTATGGGGCACCGTGAACGTGTCATCCCGGTTCTTCCTGAGCTCGACCGTGCTCGTGACTGCGCCCATCACACGGGAGGAGTTCGTGCTGGCAAGTGGGGCGTCCGTCTCGGGCGCGCCGGCGCTCGGGATCCTCGCTGGGATGGGGGTGGGTGTTAGGCTCTGACGTGGCCTGAAGATCGGTGGACGATTTTTCGATCGGAACTCGCGGTTGGCGTCATTTCCGCGCGTGCTGACCCGCTCGGCCACTCCGAGTCCTGCCAACGTCCTCGGGCGCGACGACGCCGAGAGCGTTCCTGTGCGCAGGCCGACGGAGAGCGAGCACGAGCGTGCCGAGCGCCTCCGCGGAATCGTGCGTGAGCACTTCGCGAGCGTCTGGCGGTTCCTGCGGCGCCTTGGCTTCGAGCCACATGTGATCGACGACGCGGTGCAAGACCTCTTCTTGGTCGTGCTCCGCCGAGTCGATGACGTGCTGCCGGGTCGCGAGCGCGCGTTCCTCTTCGCAGCCGCGATCCGGATCGCGACGAAGATGGCGGGCAAGGGTGCGCGCGAGATGCCCGTGGAGCACGTCCCCGCGCCTGCCGAGCCGGTGGAGAGAGCGACGACACCCGAGACGCTCCTCGACGAGGAGCGCTCGCGACAGTTGCTGATGCGCCTCCTCTCGGAGCTCGAGGAGCGCCAGCGCGTGGTGTTCGTCATGTACGAGATCGAAGAGATGACCGTGCCGGAGATCGCCGAGATCCTCGACCTCCCCGTCGGGACCGTGAACTCCCGCCTGCGCGCAGCGCGTGAGGATTTCCGCGGGAAGCTCGCGCGACACCGCGCGCGTACCGAGCGTGAGGTGGGCAAATGACGAGAGAAGACCTGACGCGGCTCGTTCACGAGGAACCGGAGTTCGCGCGCCTCGTCGCTGCCAGCAACAAAGAGGCACCGCCGAGCGACCAGTTCGAGAAGGCGCTCTTGCTCGCGACCGAGATCGCCGCGACGCCTCGACGGATCTCGTGGGGCTGGCTCGCCCCGAACCTCGCGATCGGCCTCGCGGTGATCGGCGCAACGGTGCTCGGCGTCCTTGCGGGGACGCGTGCTCTGCGCTCGGGCGACACGGTCACTCCGCCGGCCGCGGTCGCGCTCGCGGCTCCGCAGCCGTGCGCCGCCCCGTGCGCTCCGGATCGCGCGGGCAACGAGCGCCCGCCGACCACGAACGAGGAAGCCGCCTCCGTGGTGACCGTGTCCGTGAACGACCTTGCACCCGTGCCGTCCGCGACGACCACGACCTCGACGCGCCCGCCGCCGACGAAGGCGGCGCCCGCAACCGCTGCATCATCGGCTTCGGCCGCAGCGCCGTTCGAGCACGCCGAGCCGCCCCCGTCTCTTCCCGAGCCTTCCGGCGTGGCGCGGACGACCTTCGTCGAGGAGCTCGCGCTCGTCGGGACGGCCCGCTCGACGCTCGAGCGCGGAGACATCCCCTCCTGCATGCGCGCCGTCGCGCGCTACCAGGAGCGTTTCGGCTCGGGCACGTTCGCGCAAGAGATCGAGGTGATTCGCATCGAGGCGCTCTTCGCATCGCGCGAGCGCACCCGCGCGCGCATCGCGGCGGAGCAGTTCCTCGCGGCGCATGCGAAGAGCCCATACGCCGATCGCGTTCGCTCGCTGCTCGAGCGAAACAGCCACTGAACCTTCCGATTAACGCGGCACAAGGAATCGATCATGGGTGAACAGTCTCCCCGTCGCCGTGCACACGCGCGGTCGCAAGTCCGTGTTTACGCCGCCGCCTCGTGCGTCGTCGTCACGTCCGCAATTCTCGTCGCCTCGTGCAGCGAGCCGCACCGCGTCCTCATCGGTTATGACCTCGGCGACGCCAGCACGCCGCCGGCGTTCACGGATCCGATCGAGGCGGGGAGCGACGTCACGGCATCGCCGCTCGTCACGTACTGTCCGTCGAACAACTGCCCTGCAGGGCACACGACGTGTCCAGACTCGATCTTCCCGTGCGACGTGAACCTGAAGACGGACACCCGCAATTGCGGAGCGTGCGGCGTTGCCTGTCCCAGGGGCGACCGTTTCTCGAGCGAGCTCTTCGCCTGCGTCGACGGCCGATGCGAGATGACCTGCGTTGGGGACAGCGCCGACTGCGACGGCCTTACCGACAACGGCTGCGAGCGCCACTTGATCGATGAGGACAACTGCGGTGGCTGCGACGTCAAATGCCTGGATCCGGAGAA
Organism: Pseudomonadota bacterium; assembly: GCA_023402175.1. Lineage (GTDB taxonomy): Bacteria > Myxococcota_A > Polyangia > Polyangiales > Polyangiaceae > Labilithrix. Next base: position 29,333 of record JAEXCN010000549.1, read on the forward strand.
GCCGTGCATTTTCAATTTGGCTACCGAGAGCCGACAGTGCGGTTGTCCGGCCGGGATGAAGCCGTGCGCAGACTTCCCGCAATGCGTCAGGGTAGAGGACAGCGACGCGCACTGCGGCGCGTGCGGCAACAAGTGCGATCCAGAGGGCGACGGGGGCTTGCGTCCGCCCAATACGTATTTCGGGTGCCAGCAGAGCACATGCGGCCGTCCCAAGTGCGAGCCCGGCTGGTCCAACTGCGATGATGACATGCAGGGGACCGGCTGCGAAACGAAGCTCGGAACGGACACGAACTGCGCGGGGTGTGGCGACAACTGCCTCCTCAAGGGCCAGACGTGCTTGCTCACGCCGTCCGGCGGTCGTCTCCCCCCCTCAACGCCGTACTGCGGATGTCCGGAAGGGCAGACGTTCTGCGGGTCCTGCGATTCGGGCGGGGTCATTATCGTCCCTGGTGGGGACGGCGGCCTAACCTTCCCGCTGCCGCCAGTGTGTAGGGGCCTTTGCTTCGACCTGACGAACGACGCCGACAACTGCGGTGCCTGCGGCCTGAAATGCAACGGAAGCTGCGAGTTCGGCACGTGCATCCAGCACTGCTCGTACGGGCGAGCCGACTGCGACGGCAACCCGGACTGCGAGGTGAACACACTGAGCGATCCGCAGAACTGTGGGGGTTGCGGCATCGTCTGCGACGCGATCGCGGGACAGGCGTGCGTCGGAGGACGATGCGTGGTCGAGCCTTGCGATCAGGGCGACGGAGGTCTCGCGCGATGATGCCTCCGATTCGATCGAACGCACCGCGAGCGACCTGGCTCTCCATCGTTGCGGCGGGGGCCACGATCCCGACCGCCGTCCTCCTCGCATGCGCGACCGACGGCGCCTCGCCCCCGAACGAGGCGCCTCCTGAGAGCGAGACGGTGCAGGTCGCCGACAGCGGCCTCGAAGGCGGCGACGCCCCTGACGGCGACGGCTCGCTCGGTCCCTGCGACGACTGCGAGTACTTCCCCGAGCGCTGCGAGCCCGACACGCTATGCCCGAACGGCCCCTTCGATCCGGCCACGGCGGGCGGGGCGTTCGACCCACGCACGCGGGTCAACGTCATCCGCGGCCGCTCCGCGAACGACGTCTGGGTGGCTGGTGGTGCCGGCTCCCTCGCCCATTTTGACGGCACGTCCTGGGCCCGCTCGGAGTCGGGCACGCAGGAATCTCTCCATGCGCTCTGGCTGCTCGGCTCCGAGGAGGCCACATTCGGGCGGCTGGACGTCCTTCACACGCGTGGGATCGACGTCCCGGATGCCGGCGTGTCTGCCGGCGGCTGGACGCTCCAGATCCCCACGACGATCCCGACGGATTACAAGCGCACCTCCACGTCGCTCGAAGCGGCTTGGGGTGCACCCGGCGCCGAGTGGCTTTGGGCGGCGGTGAGGTCGAGCTCGACGAGCTCGGCGGGTGGTCTCTGGCGTCTGCGCCGATCGCCGTCGGGCGGTTTCGAGATCGCGGTAGCGATCGCCCCCCCGAGCGCCTTCACGTATCCGATGACGGACGTCCACGGCAGCTCGGCGGACGTCTTGTGGGCCGTTGGTGACAACGGTCTCACGGTCCGCATCACGGGGGCGCAGGGAGACGAGCCTACCTACGAGATGTTCAACAGCCAGACGTTGAACGGGCTTCGCGGAGTCTGGACGGCCTCGGAGTCGGAGGCATGGGCTGTCGGCGGGAGCGGGACGATCCGCCACTACACCGGCGACGACGTGTTCTGGGACGTCGTCGCGGACGTCCCGACGACCCGGCACCTCAACGCAGTCTGGGGCACGTCGCCGTCCGACGTGTGGGCCGTCGGCGACGACGCCGTCGTCCTTCACTACGACGGAACGCAGTGGTCGCGCGTGAAGATCGCCGGCCTCGGCCCGCTCCGGCCCGACCTTTACGCCGTTTGGACGGGCGCGCCGGGACACGTCTGGATCGGCGGGCATGGCGTCCTTCTTTCGCTCGGAGGCAAGCCGTGAGAGCGTGGATCCTTCTCGTCTCTGCTTCGACCGCGTTCGCGGCGTTCGCAGCGTGCGCGACCTCGGATGAGACCGGGCCGGAGCACGCATCTCCCCCAGAGGACGCCGCCGTTCCGACGGTTCCGGAGGCTGCGCCGAGCGACGCCGCGTCGGATGTCGAGATCGACGCCGCCGTCGCCATGTGCAGCGAGGCCGGCTGGTGCACGACGTCGCTCCCCGACCGCGACCTGATGATGAAAGACATCTGGCCGCTCCCGGGGCGCGCCTTTGCCATCGCGGAGAGCACGATGCTCGGCGTGAAGGTCCTCGAGTGGCGAGATCAAGACGCCGCGTGGAAGTACATCGACGACAACACGCAGAACCAGCTCGACGGCAACTACGCCGGCGCGATCTGGGCGCCGAACGACGATACTGTCTATTACGCCGCAGCGTCGTACATCTATCGCGGGACCAGGCTGCCCCCTCCCGCGACTGGATGGTCGTGGTCACGGCAGAGGCTCGAGGACAACAGTCACGTCGGCGACCCAGCTCACGCGGCGCACGATCATGGGCGTCCTCGAAATCCGGGGACCGTCGAGGATTATCCTGCGCTTGGCGTATGGGGGATCGACGCCAACGACGTGTACGCTTGGTACTCGAACACCGTCTACCACTGGAAGAGCGATGACGGCGGCGCCCCCTCATGGGTGGCGGAGTATGTCGCGGACGATCCGGACAAAGAATCCGAGCACCTGTTCTTCGTGAGCGCCGCCGGCTCCGGCGCCGACGACGTCTGGTTCGCCGGAGTGCGAAATCAAACGTGGAATAACGGCGCCCACTTTGGGAATTGCCCGTTCCTCGTTCGTAAGACTCCTGAGGGATTCGCTCGCGTTGCGGATGGAGTTCCGCCCGCGGGGCTCGGTAGCTGCGCGGAGCGGGGAGGACTGCCACGCGTCGGTGGGGCCGTAGGCTGGCTCAAGGACATCCAGTCGACGGCACCGGGCGCGATCACCGGCCTCAAAGCGGCAAGAGAGATCGTGCAGATCTCCGCCGAGGGCGTCACGGTCAGCGTGAATCCGGTCCCGACGCTCAGCGCCGTGAACAACCCCGGTGCCGAACTCCGCTCTTTCTGGCGATCGTCGAGCGACGCGTGGCTGACCACGTGGGGCCTCGTCATTCGCGGACGGGAGACAGGGGACGGCGGGACCTACGCGATCTCGTCGCTCTCGCTCGACGGAGCCCCGACCCGCACTGCCATGCACCGGGTTCGAGGCACGTCCGACACCAACCTCTGGGCAATCGGGAACGGCTATGCGTTTCACAAGACGACTCCTTGATCGACGTTTTTCGGTGCTCGTGCTCGCCGCGTGTTGCCTCTCGGCAGCCGCTGGGGCGAGCTGCTCGAGCGGCGAGGAGGAGGCCGCGCCGCCTCCGGATTCACCCGATGCCGCCGCCGGCGCCGAGACCTCCCAAGACGCCGCGGATGCCGGGGACGAGGCTCCGCCGCTCCGTGATGCGGCGCCGTTCGACGGCGGACCGCTGCCCGTCGTGTGCACGTCCCAGCCGTGTGCGACGTCACTCGTGACGGCGGCATCGTCGTCGGGAGCCGTCGCGCCGGCCGAGGGCTTCTGCGCGCTGCTCGACGACGGCACCGTGGCGTGCTGGGGCGCGAACGTCAACGGGCAGCTCGGTCGCGGTGACGAGGCGGGCACTGCCGACAGCCCGAACCCCGCGCGGGTGGTCGGCCTCTCGAACGTCGTGGAGCTCGATCACACCTGCGCGCGGACCGACAGCGGCGACGTCTGGTGCTGGGGGCGGGGACCGTACGTGCGCAACGACGCAAGCGTGTCCGCGTCCGAGCTGGCGCCCGTGAAGGTCCCGATCCCGCCTGCGAAGAAGATCGGCTGGGGGTCAAACGTCGGATGCGCGGCCACCGATGACGAGCTCCTTTGTTGGGGGGATAACGTAGCCAGGCAGATCGACCGGACCGGCGGCTGCGGGAGGACGTGCCCGCCCATGCCGATCGGCCTTCCGCCCGGCGCGCCGATCCGCGACATCTTGATCGGCGACGCCACGTTCGTTCTTCGCGAGGACGGCTCGACCTTGAGCTGGGGTCGGAACCCACCGCTCGCGCGCGCCTCATCGCTCACCCGCCCTGACGACCCTTATGGCGACCCTTATCCGGCGCCCGCTGCCCTCGGCGCCGTCTCCTCGATCGACCTGACGAGCACGAGCGGATGCGCGACCGTGGGGGGCATCGGATACTGCTGGGGAGCCATCGATATCGCCAGCCTCCCACCCGGGGACGCGCCGTCGCCGCTCGTCCACGCGCTTCCCAAGCCCGTCGTGGCGCCGGAGCCCCTCGTTGGGATCGCCACGACGTCCACCGCCGCGGTCACCGACTTTGCCGGCGATCGCATCGTGTGGCCCCAGAGGTGGTGCGCCGTCGGCGCGTCGGGCGCCGTGTATTGCTGGGGCCTCAACTCGCAAGGTCAAGCCGGCGACGGCACGAAGAACCACGCCTACCACGCCGTGAAGGTGAAGGGCCTCCCCGCCCCCGCCGCAGAGGTGAAGACGATGCCGCTCTCGACGTGTGCACTCTTGACGACCGGCAAGGTCTACTGCTGGGGGAACAACGCCTACGGCCAGCTCGGCAGAGGCATGTTTGGCATGGCCGAGGGCGGGAGCCTCGCTCCGCAGGAAGTGGTGTTGCCGTGAGGCGAGCGCGCGTGCTTCCCAGCGCCGGCGGCGGCGTCCTCGGTCTCGCGCTCGTCGCCGCGAGTGCCTGCAGTGATGACCGGGCCGAGTTCACGCAGCGCCCCGAGGGGTTCCAGACGGACGCCTCGGTGGATGCTCCCGTGTGCGCGCTCCAGTGCTCCGTGGACGGGCGCTCGATCGTCGATACGTGCACGGACGACGTGGTCGAGACGTGCCCTCCCGAGCTCGCCTGCGGCGCCGCGCGTTGCCAGGAGCCGTGCGCGGCGGCGGCGGCGGACCGGAGCTCGAACGGCTGCGAGTTTTACTTCCAGATGCCGCACTACACGGTAAAAAACCCTCAGTCCTGTTTTGCGGCCTTCGTGGTCAACACGTCGGCGCAGCCGCTCGAGCTCTCGCTCGAACGCGAAGGCAAGGCGCTCGATTTTTCGAAGGCGCTCTTCCGGACGACCCCAGGCAGCGCCTCGCTCCTTCCGCTCGAAGGTCCCATCCCAGCCGGCGAGAGCGCGGTGCTCTTCGTCGCCGACCGAACGGGGGCCGTCAAAGCCTCGCTCCAACCCAACGAACGCAACTACACACCCTGCCCGGCGGGCGTCGTTCCGGCACTGGTCGCTGACGTCGCGCCCGGTACACGCATCAATACCGCCTTTCATCTCAAGGCGAACGTGCCTGCGAGCGTCGTCGCAGTGTACCCCTGGGGCGGGGCAACGAGCTACGTGCCGTCCGCGACGCTGCTGTTTCCGGTTCCAACGTGGGGCAAGGAGCACGTGATCGTGAACGCCTGGGAGGGATGGAGCGTCGGCGCGGGGCCCGCGGCACAGATCGTCGCCTCCGAGGACGACACCGCGGTGACGATCGACCCCGTCGCGGACATCCAGAACGGCGTCGGCGTTGCTGGCACCCGCGCTCGTACCCAAGTGACGTACCACCTCGACAAAGGCCAGTTCCTCCAGCTCGTCCAGCGCGAAGAGCTCACCGGGAGCTTCGTCACGTCGAGCAAGCCGACGACCGTCTTCGGCGGGCATGAGTGCATGACGCTGCCGACTGGAACCATGGCTTGCGACGTCCCGAACCAGCAGCTGCCGCCGTTCGAACAGTGGGGGCACGAATACGTCGGCATCGGGTACCGGCCGCGCGTCGGCTCCGAAGGAGAGACGATGTACTACCGGATCGTCGCCGCCAGAGACGGCACACTGCTCGACTACGACCCGGCGGTGCCGCCCGGCGCGCCGGTCGCGATGTCCGCCCGCGAGTCGGTGATCTTCACCTCGGGGGTCGGGGATGCGTTCGCCGTTCGCACCCAGGATGTGGAGCATCCGGTTTATCTCGCCGCCTACATGAGCGGCGGCGACGTTGTGGGCCGCGGAGATCCCGAGTTCGTGAACGTCGTCCCGGCGGGGCAATACCTGAGCTCGTACAGCTTCTACGCGGATCCGACGTATGCGGAGACCTCGCTCGTGATCGTGCGCCAGAGGACGAGCAAAGGTGAGCTCAAGCCTGTCTGGCTCGAATGCGCCGGCGACCTGACCAACTTCAAGCCAATCGGAACGCGGGGCGAATACGAGTTCACGCGCGTCGACCTCTCGCGGGATCACGGTCCGGGCGACAGGTTCGGCGACGCAGTCTGCCAGACCGGCCTTCACCGCATGCGGAGCGACGCCCCGTTCACCGCGACGATCTGGGGGTGGGATCGCTACGCCAGCTACGCCTATCCCGGCGGCATGGCTCAGCGGAAGCTCGTCACGACCCCGCTCGTTCCCGTCCAGTGATCGGAGTCGTCGCGGACGCGCGAGGGCTCGCGCTACGGGCCTCGAGCGAATGCGTCTTCGTTCGCGACAAGCCCAGCGGGCCGGTGGAGAGCTGAGGTCGCGAGAATCGCGACGAGGCGACGCGCTTCAGGAGGGGGGGCCGAGCGGCCTGACGGCGAAGCTGCGGAACTTCGCGTGGCTGCAGGCCAGGACGGTTGCGGTGACGGGTATCGGTGTGCTGGCCTAGCACGTCGTCCTCACGTCACGTCCGTGCGCGTCGTCTTGCTGTCGATCTTGATCTTGTGCGCCCTGCTCTCGACGGCGCGAGCAGAGGGGTCACACGTGCGCGCGGTCGTCCTGGTGTCGTCCGCAGACGACCGTGCGCTCACGGAGCGCGTGCGCGGACAGACCAGCGATCTGGACGCGGAGATCACGACACGCGACGCTCGCTCGATCGCGCCGACGTTCGAGGCACGGATGCGCGAGGCCGACACTGTCGCGCGCCAGAGCTCTGTCCACGCCGTCATCTGGTTCCGGGTCGCAGGCGGCAGCGTGGCCGTGTACGCGGCGATCCCGGCGCAGGACCGCGTGCTCGTGCGGTCGCTCGGCGGAGGTGCGCGAAGGCCGGCCTCGTCGACGCTCGAAGCTGCGGCCCTCGTCGTCCGCGACGTGCTTCGCGCGCTCGGGCAAGGCGCGACCGTCGGCGAGACTCGCGACCCACCGGCCGGCGAAGAACAAGCGCAGGCTCGGCCGCCGCTATTCATCTGCGCGGAGCTTGTCTGCGCAGCGCCGATTCCGCCGCTCTTGCTCGCGTCGCCGAAGGAGGCGCGTCGCACGCCCTTCTTCGTGTCTTCCGCGGGCTGGCAGGTGGCGCGAGCGCGCGACGCTCCGTCCGTAGTGCAGGCGCTCGAGCTGCGCCTGGGCGCGCGATACGAGACGCTCTTCGCTGGACTCGTGTTGACGCTCGGCGCGATCGACGTCGAGCGTGTCACAGAGCGGGCCGATCTCCTCGTGCGCAGGCACTCGCTCGCGCTGAGCGCCGGTAAGAGCATTGAGGTCGGGGGCGACGTCTCGGTCGGGGTCGGGGTCGTCGCGGGAGCCATCGCATTCGTCCGCGCGACGCGGTCACTCTCGCCTGCGTTCACACCGACGGAGTCGCGCGCGGACGTGCGTCCGTTCGTCGGGCCGGAGGTACGGCTCTCATCCTCCGTCGCTCCGTCTCTCGCGCTCGTCTTCGCATTCGGGGTCGATGTCGTCCCGGGCGCTCCGCGATTCGAGGTCGTCACCGTGCCGGGTCGCTCCTTCGTCTACGGCCTCGCGGACGTGCAGCCACGGTTGAGCTTAGCGCTCGAATGGTCAGGCTTGTTTTCTCGTTGACCCTTTTCGCCGCGAGCGACGCTCTATCGGGGGGAACATGGTCGCCGTGGCGCGCGCACCCGCCGAGCTTCCCGTGGACGAGCGGGTAGCTCGCCCCCTGACCGCAGAGGCGGCACGCGCCCTCCTTCTGGAGGTCGCCCCCCGCATCCGCAACCTCGTTCGGTACCTGATCCGGAACGACGTCGACGTCGACGACATCGCGCAGGAGGCGATGGTGGCCGTGCTCAAGAACGTCGACGACTATCGCGCGGAAGGCACCTTCCACGCGTGGGTCGACCGCATCACGGCGCGCACGACGTTCAACGTCCTACGCCGCCGCAAGCGGAGGCGGGAGGAGCCTCTCGACCCCGATCACGACGTGCCCGTGCACGACCCCTCTGGCGAGCTCGATTCGCGCCGCCGGCTCGTCGCGCTGCTCGATCGGCTGCCCGCGCCACAGAGGCACGCCATCGTCCTCCACTACGTCCTCGGCATGACGGCCGGCGAGATCGCCGACGAGCTCGGCGTCCCCGCCGAGACCGTCCGCAGCAGGCTCCGTCTCGCGAAGAACGCACTCCGCAGCACGATCGAAGGCACGCACCGATGAAGAACGACGATCTCTGGAAACTGGACGGCAAGGCCGGACCCGCGCTTCCGATCTCGGACGAGGCGCTGCGTCGGCTCGTCGACAACGCCGTTGGACGCGCGTACGGAGCGGCGCCCGCGCCCGCATCGAAGACTGGGCACCTTGGCGGCCTACGGCTCTTCGCCGGGGTCGCCGTCGTCGCGTGCGTCACGGTCGGCGCGCTGTTCGCCGTCGGTGGCTCGAGCCAGACGGCGCCCGTCGGTCCGTCGATGTCGGTCCGGGCGCCGGAAGTGAGCGAGGCGCCCTCTTCGCCCGTCGCCTCCGTGGCCCCCGGCCTCCCGACCGTCGACGTGCAGGCTCTTCCGGCGGCACCGAACGCCTCCGATAGAGCGCCGCGAGCGATCGTCGGCTCCCCGCAAGCGACGCGCGACCTCTTGCACGAGGCCAACCGCCTGCGCGCCGAGCGTCGCTGGAACGCCGCCGCCGCTCTCTATCGACGCGTCGCCGATGCGCGCAGCGACGAGTCGACGACGGCGATGCTCGCGCTCGCATCGATCCGGCTCGAGCACCAGAACGATGCGCGGGAAGCGCGCCGTCTCTATCGCGCCGTCGTCGACGCAGAGCCCGGCGGCCCGCTTGCCGAAGAGGCGCGGTGGGGCGTCGCCATGGCGTGCCGCGCTCTCGGCGACGACCGCGAGGAGAGCGTCGCGCTTCGGACGTTCCTCGCTCGCCACCCCTCCAGCCTCTCGGCGCCGAAAGCCCAGAGGAGGCTCGCCGAGCTCGGCGCATCTCAGACGGAGGTGACGCCGTGAGCAGCCGCTGGACTTTCCTCCTCCTCCCCCTCGTGGCGATCGGCGCCTGCTCCGAGCGAACGTCCCAGGTGATCGGCTTCGACTCGACGCGCGACGGGCAAGGCTTCGGCACCCCCGATGCGGGCGGCGTCGAAGGGCAAGATGCGTCGACGTCGGAGCCCGTGCTCATGTGCCCGGTGACGACGTGCTCGCTGCCCTGGGCGACGTGTCCGACGTCGAAGTTTCCCTGTGACATCGATCTGTTGAACGACAACGACAACTGCGGCGGCTGCGGGATCAGTTGTTCCGATGGCACACCGCTGTCGAATTGGAGCTGCGTCGAAGGCAAATGCACCTTCGGTTGCGAACGTGGGTATGCGGATTGCGACGGCGATCCGACGAACGGATGCGAAGCCTCGCTCGGCGACAGCTCGAGTTGCGGAGACTGCGGCAACAAGTGTCCGGGCGACTCCGATTGTCAAAAGAATGAATGCGTCAATGGCTGTTTGCAAGGTAACAAGCCGGACATCTGCGATGACGAGTGTACGAACCTCGACTTCGACAACTATAACTGTGGGACGTGCGGCACCGTCTGTGATCCCACCGGGCCGAATCTCCCGCCGCTCCCGGACGACATGTATTATGGGTGCGGGGCCGGGGTCTGTGGGCGGCGCCGCTGCGCGATACCGAATGCGGCCGACTGCAACGGTCGCGTGAGCGACGGCTGCGAGGTGATGCTCCATACGAACGAGAACTGCAACTCGTGCGGCGACGCCTGCCCGCCGGGGAAGGAGTGTCGCCAACTCAGCGTCATGGGAAGCACCTTTGGCTGCCTCTGCGAGGACGACGGCGAGGCGTTGTGCCCGAGGGGGTGCACCAGTCTCGACGATGATCCGACGAACTGCGGCGGTTGCGATCGCGTCTGCCCGGGCATGTACCGTCCCCATTTCTCCGCCATATGCACGCACGGCGTCTGTGGCGGCCAATGCTCGGACGGCTATGCCGATTGCGACAAGATCGCTGAAAATGGATGCGAGGTCGACACGCGGGTCGACAACCGCAATTGCGGTGCCTGCGGCCATGCTTGCCTGCCCGATCAGGCCTGCTCCGCGGGCAAGTGCGTCGTGGCCCCTTGCGACGGCGCGCCGGGAGAGACCAAATGATCGTCAACGACTGCCGCGCGTCTCGGCAGAGGCCGACTGCCATTCTGATGGCGTGCCTCCTCGTCGCCTCCGTTCCGTCCCTCGCGCTCGCTGCCTGCGCCGCCTCGGACGAGACCAACGGGCCGCCCGAGGACAATACGCGCGTCATCCCTCAGGCCGACTCAGGCGAGGAAGCTTCGCTCGATGGCGACGCGCCTTCTCTTCCGTGCGCCCCTGGAGCTCTCTGCAGCGTGGAGACGCCGCTTGCGCTCGGGTCGATCGCCGCGATCAGCGGACGGTCGAAAAACGACGTGTGGGCGAGCGGAAGCGGTGGCCTCCTGATGCACTGGGACGGCCAGCAGTGGTCGGCGCTCGAATCGCACGTTCACGAGAACCTCGCGAGCCTCTTTCTCACGAGCGACGAAACATGGGGGGTCGCAGGCGATCTCGTCCTCCGGCGTGGGCTCGATCCCAACAGCGTCCAGATGGCAAGACCTCTCGTCTGGGCCGGCGGCCTGTACCGCTCGATTTCGAGCATCGCCGTGCTTCCGAACGGGGACACGTACGTGAGCATCGCCCCCGGTGACAAGAATGCGAGCACGAACTATCTCGCGAAGGTGGACTTCGCTGGCGCGACGCTCGCGTACGAACCGAACGCCGTCCACCCCGTTACGCACGAACCGCAACTCGCTCTCGGTGCGCGAGCGCTCTTTTTGGTGCCCGACAAGGCGTTATGGCTCGTCGGAGATCGCGGCAGTGTGGTCCGGTATCCGGTATCACCGATGGGAGACGCAGGAGGCGGAGACGGAGGCGCAGCCCTACTCGGGCAAGGCGTCGTGGTTCCCCATGCGTACCAGGTCGATTTGCTCGCTGCGTGGGCCTCGGGGAACGATCTCTGGACGGCTGGTTTCGTCGGATCGATTCTCCATTTCGACGGCGACAAGTGGCATGAGGAGCACACTGGTACGACCGTGACGCTCAATGCCATTTACGGTCTCTCGCCGAAGGACATCTGGGCCGCCGGCGATGAAGGAACGGTGCTGCACTTCGACGGTACCGCGTGGTCACGTGTCGACGCTGGAGGTTCTGGCGGCAGCTTCAAGGCTATCTGGGCGTCCGGGCCCGACGACGTCTGGATCGGAGGTGTGGGTGGCATGTTCCATTGGAGAGGCACGCGATGAGATATCGAACCTACGCCGCCGCGGGCCTGTTGATGGCGATCGCCGCATGCTCGGCGAGTGGTGCCGTCGACGAACCGAAGCCGGAAGCAGGCGGACCCAACGGGGATGCCGGAGCTCCCAGCCTCGACGGGGGGCCGGACGACGCCACGGCGCACCTCGATCCCGACGCCGAGCTGCCGCTCGTGTGCGGTGACGCGGGCTTCTGCGAAACGAGACTACCAAAGTCGGAGCTCGGTCTGCCCCTCTCGGTCCGAAGCGTCTGGGTCGCGGGTTCGAACGACGTCTGGGCCGTGACGCGTGAAGGTTTCGTTCTGCACTACGACGGAACACGCTGGAATACGGAGTATAAGGGGCCGCACGAGCTCTACGCCGTCTGGGCCACACCGACGAGCGTATGGGCGGGTGGCGAGGCGGGGCTCCTCTTGCACCGCGATGCTGGGGGGCAGTGGTCCCGCATCGAGCCGGGGCACGTGGCGCCAATCCACGCGATTTACGGGACGAGCGACACCGACGTGTGGTTTACGAGAGAAGGTGCCTCCGTCGATCACTTCGACGGAACCTCGCTCACGAATCATTCAATCGACGTTCCGGGCCTGAAGGTCACGACCCTCTTCGGCCGTATTGGTGTTGGAACATACGCCGCCGGGTACGTGAAGGGGACCATCGGCGACATGGTCCCGAACGTAATGTATGTGCGGCCGGATCAGCCCTACGTCTTCGAGCTGTCGGCGACGAGCATATCGGTATTCAACACGTCGCTGACGGAGGAACGCGGTTTCGTGCCGACTCGAGGCGTCGTTACCGATTCGCCCGATGATGGCCGACGAATCTTCGTGATGGGTTATGAGCACTCGCTGCAGTGGGGAGTGTCCGACCAGATATACCACTACCCATCTGCTAGGTACTTGGTCTTCGGCAGCGAGAGCCCGGTCCGCATCGCGCAAGGAGGCGGGTTGAGACTTGTGCCTGAGAAGGACGGGCAAGACGTCGTCGTTCCAATGCCTCCAATGCTGCCCGCCAAGGGGGATGACGTCTGGGTCTTCGGGGCCATGGGAACGATCTATCGCTGGGACGGTTCGCGGTTCAACGTCGGTTCGCTCGCCATGGGAGACCGAGTCCCGAAGCCCATCTTTGGGGCGCATCAGAATGCTGCGGACTTATGGATTGTCGGCGATGGCTTCGCGCTGAAGGGAGCCACTCCATGATCCCGCGATGCACCATCATCGGGATTCGAGCCGTCTGCCTTCTTGCGGCGGCCGGCATTCTGCCGACGCTGACGGCCTGCTCCTCGTCGGAGGACGCGCGTCCGACGCCCACGAATGATGCCGGCAGAGAGGGAGGGAGCGCCGCGGGCGACGGAGGAGAAGGCGAGAACGACGCGGGGCCCGCCGACGCCGACGCGGGGAAGCCCCCGGCTCCGCCTCCCTATGACTTCGCGGTGAAATGCACGAGCGATTCGTGCGCCACTCGGATCGCCGCACGTGGCGGCGCACACGCGTGCGCCGTCATGCAGGATGGTTCGGTTCGCTGCTGGGGCTCGAACGCGTCGGGACAGCTCGGCACGGGTACGAGCGGCACCGGCCCAATCCCCGCGTACGAGGGCATCCCGCGTCCCGTGCTCGGCCTCTCCAATGCGACGAGCATCGCCGCGACGGGGGACGGAACCGCGGGTACGACCTGCGTCGTCTTGGGCACCGGAGACGTGGCGTGTTTCGGTTCGGACGCATGGGGACAGCTCGGTCGTGCGGGTACGAACCCGAAGGGCCCAAACCCGGATCCTGTCCCCGTCCTCGCGCTTCAGGCGAAGTCCGTGACGCTGACGAACACGTTCGCGCTCGCCATTGGTACGGACGACCGCCTCTGGTCATGGGGCACGAACGACACGCGTCAGCTCGCGCGGACGACGTCCGGTCCGGACGCCGGGTCGGCGAGCGTTGCAGACCGTGCGGACAGCGTCGTGAGCGCGGTGCAAGCGTGTGCAGGCACGTCGATGACGGGCTTCGTCGTCTCCGCAGCCGGTGACCTCCTGTCATGGGGTGGAGGCACGTCCGACCAGCTCGGGCGCGCCAGCTCGCTCAAGCGGGATCCCATCCCGTTCTCGATCGCCGTGTCGGACGCTTCGAGCGTGACCGCCGGGAGCGCCCATGCGTGCGCGCTCCATAGCGGAAGCGTGTCTTGCTGGGGCAAGAACGATCACGGACAGCTCGGCACCGGGAGAAGGGCCGAGGAGCTGCTTCCAGCACCCGTCCTCTTGCCTTCCGGAGTCTACGCCGTGGCCGTGACGGCGGGGGGCAACAACACGTGTGTCATCGCAGCGGACGGCGCTCTCTACTGTTCGGGAGCGAACGGCAGCGGACAGCTCGGGGCGTCCGCGCCCGTCGATCAGGCCAGCCCCGTCAAGATCGAGGGGCTCGGCGAAGAGGTCGTCGGCGTCGCCGTCATGGATGCCTCCATCTGCGCCCTGCTCCGCGGCGGCTCCGTCGCGTGCTTGGGCGACAATCTACTTGGGCAGCTCGGGCGCGGTACGCGCGACGCGGAGAGACATCCCGTCGCCGCTCCCGTGGTCTTCAAGTGAACGCGTTCGATCGAGGAAGGTTGTCCATCATGCGCAGGCCGTTCGTCTACTTGCTCCTCGTCGTGTCCGCCGGGTGGGCCGGGTGCTCGCCCAAACGCGGTTCGTTCGAGAACAAGCCGGGAGAGCTCGGCGGCCCCGACGCAAGCCTCGACGGCATGGACGCGGGATGTAGCGGCCTCGTTTGCTCGCCGGACCTTCGCTCGGTGCGCGACTGCGACGGCAACATCGTCAAGGAGTGCGCGGTGGACAAGGCGTGCGGCAAGGGCGAGTGCATCGCGCCTTGTGACGCCGCCGCCATCAACGAAGGCTCCGTGGGATGCTCTTTCGCCCTGTCGGGCGGGGTGGAGAACGGCGACGTCCGCGGGAGCTGTAGCGCCGTCTTTGTCGCGAACAACTGGACGTTGCCGGCGACGCTTCACGTCACCTATCGGGGAGAGGAAAAGCCGCTCGACGGGGCTCTCTGGGTGCCCTTCGTCGAAGACGGCGTCGTGAAGCACAAGCCGCTCGAGGGGCCCATTCCTCCCGGCGGCGGCGCAGTCGTGTTTCTAGCGAACGAGTTCAACGACGGCTCGTATTGGACTGGCTGTCCTCGCGGCGTCAAGCCCATCTTCGACAAGGATCTATCCATCTACGGGACGGGGGTCGGAGACGCGGTATTCGCTCTCGCCGATGTCCCTGTTTCAATGTACTCGATCTATCCGTACGGTGGAGCCAGAAGCCGTTATCCCAGCGGCACGCTATTGCTCCCCACGACGTCCTTTCGAAAGAACTACGTCCTCGTGAGCTCGTGGGGAGGCAAGGGCGACGTCTTCGGTGAAAACGTCGTGGCCCCCAGTGACGGAACGCAACCGGGAAAGCCTGCCGTGCAGATCGTGGCGACGGAGGACGACACTGCGGTCCGTCTCCTTCCGAAGGTCGACCTCGTCGGCGGGATCGGCGTCGCGCGCGCTCCGCATGGACAGGTGACCACGTTCAAGCTGCAGCGCGGGCAGTACTTGCAGCTCACCCAACAGCAGGAGCTCGTCGGATCCGCTCTCGAAAGCGATAAGCCGGTCGGCGTCTTCGGCGGGCACACGTGCATGAACGTTCCGGTCGGCGTCGGCGCGTGCGACAGCGACAAAAAGCAGATCCCTCCGCTCTCCGCATGGGGCCACGAGTACGCCGTACTGCCCGCTCCCGATCGCGTACGCTGGATGGGCACCCGGGCGCAGCGATCGAACGAGCTCAGTGTCGTACGCATCGTCGGTGCGGCGGATGGCACGAAGCTCGTCTACGAGCCGGCGCAGCCGGCGAACGCGCCGAGCACGCTCGAGTCGGGCGAGCTCGCGCGCTTTTTCACGAACACGCCTTTCGTCGTGCGCAGCCAGGACTCGGCCCATCCGTTCTTCGTGGCGACGGTCATGACGGCACTGAATGGTTCGAAAACAATAACCGGCGACCCAGAGTCGGCGCTGGTGATCCCGACGGACGGGTGGCTCGATTCGTACGGGTTCTTTGCGGACTACTCGTATGTACGGAGCGCGATCTACGTCACCCGCCGGAAGTCGAACGGTGCGTTCCGCGACGTCACGCTCGACTGCGCCGGCGTGCTCACGGACTGGGAGCCCATCACGGCCGACTACGAATGGACCTACGTCGAGCTGACGCGAGCCAGTCGGCCGCAGACGTATCCGGGCGGCACGTGCACAGACGGCCCGCACAGGATCCAGAGCGATGGCCCCTTCACGATGAGCGTGTGGGGCATCAGCTCGGCAGCGAGCTATTCGTATCCCGGCGGGATGGGGCTGAGACGCGCGACGGAGCTGGTGCTCCCCGTGCACTGAGCCCTCGCCTTTTCTCGAGAGCCGCCGAATCCGGAGCAGCGACGGGGCCGCGCAACGGCCTGGTCCATACGCGCCTGGCGTGAGGTCGGATCGGGCGCGTGCGTGCCCTCATATCCATCCGACAAGCGCGGGATATGGATATGAACGCGGCAACAATACCCAATTGTCAGGAGGCAATATATGCTTAGGAAGTTGTTTGCATTGGCGAGCATCTCGGTCTTTGGATGCGCAGTGTCCGCCACCGGGATGTTTGGTTGCGCGGAGACGGCGAATACGTCACCGAGCGATGCCGGGAGCGCCGACGGCGCTGACGGAAAGGACTCCGGCAAACCGGCAACGGGTGAGAACGAGCCGGACGAGAAGCTCTGCTACAGCCAGGATCCCATCGACGTCAGCACCGTCGTCTACAAACCTGCACGCTTCCAGCTCGGCTCTTGCTCCCGCGACGTCTTCGACCTGATCGAAGACGAGATCGTCGCGAAGGGTGGAACGCTCGACCCCGCGGATCTCAAGGAAGCGATCGCGGCGAAGGAATCCGCCGCCTGCGCGGAATGTGTCTTCGCCGATGATGGTGATACGTGGGCGCCGATCGTGTCGTCGGCGGATGGCAATTTCGTTCTGAACGTCGGCGGCTGCTTCGAGGCCATGACCGGAAAGGCCGCTTGTGGCAAGGCGGTGCAGCAGTGGATGGCGTGCCTGGGCACCGCATGCAGCTCGTGCCAGAGCCAGCCTGAGTACCAGTCGTGCACCGACGACGTTCAACAGAGTGCGTGCAACGACGCAACCGAGCACCTCGTCGCGACTTGCGGTGGGGGGATCAACACCTATCTCAATTCGTGCTTCAACCAGCGTTACGTCATCAACGTCGGCGGCACGATCCAGCAGCTCTGCGTCAATGCTCCGAAGGATGCGGGGAGCGACTGACGAGAATGGTCGTGAGGACTTGCATTGACTTCCGTTTCGCGCCGCCGGGTCGCGGACGTCTGCCCTTACGGGAGCCCTGCACGCAAGGACGAGGCATCCGCTCGTCGTTGCTGTTGCCGTCAAGAGGAAGCACCATGTTTCGTCGATCCGTTGCCGCCGTTGCGGCGCCTTTGATCATCGCTTGCAGCTCGTCGACTTCGCCTCCAGGAGCGGCCACCGAAGTAGACGCAGGACGCGTTGAGGTCGACGCCGGACCGATGCTGCTTCCGGGCTGCCCCCTCGACCCAGGGCCTCCCGCCATCGAGCTCGACCCGGAGGGCGTGGCGGACCCGGTCGGCGGAGCGAAGAAGTTCACGCTCGACCAGGCGCTCGCCGGTTATCCCGTGTCGGAAGGCGTGCTGACCGCCCTGATCACGACCGAGAAGGGACCGATCCGCTGCGAGCTCGATGAAGCTGCGGCGCCGATCACCGTGGCAAACTTCGTCGGGCTCGCGCGCGGGACGCGCCCATTCAGGGTGACGCCGCGCACGTGGAAGGTTGGCCGCTTCTACGACGGGCTCATCTGGCATCGCGTGATACCCGATTTCGTGATCCAGGGCGGCGACCCGCTAGGGAATGGAAGGGGCGGGCCCGGCTACAACCTCGTGGAGGAAAACCACGTCCCGGAGCCGCTCGGCACGCTCGCGATGGCGGCGAGCAACGCGCCGAGCGGAAGCCAGTTCTACATCGTCGTCGGAAAGGGACCGCCAGCGGGCTACAACGTGTTCGGCGACTGCGAGACCGACGTTGCCAAGGCCATCGCCGCCGAGCCCCGCAACAAGGCAGACAAGCCCGTCACCGACGTGCACGTGCAACGGATCGAGATCGCGCGCTGCGTGAAGTGATCGCGTGATCACAGCCGCGATGCCCACCCGCTGTCGCCGATGGGGAGCTGAGGTCGCGAGAATCGCGACGGCGGATCGAGGTCCACGGCGAAGGTGCCGGTCGACAGCGATGCTTCGCCGCGCACGATGCGTGCCGCAGCGATGGGCCTCCCCGTGGGTACAGACGGTGTACCCGTCGGTATACCCGACCTGGTCGCGACCGACCCTCCGCATGCCCGGAGGCATCCCAGACATGGTCGCGACCGACCTTCCGAATACCCGTCGGTATACCCGACCTGGTCGCTACCGACCCTCCGAATACCCGTCGGTATACCCGACCTGGTCGCTACCGACCCTCCGCATACCCGTCGGTATACCGCGACCTGGTCGCGACCGACCTCGGCGTGCCCGGAGGCATCCCAGACACGGTCGCGACCGACCCTTCGCATACCCGGAGGCATCCCAGACACGGTTTCGACCGACTTCTGATGTGTGACGACGGTGCTCGATGGCGTCGAAGGGCGAGTCTCCATCGTTCACGTGCAGCTGCTCGGCGAGTCGGAGCTCTGAGCCGTCGGCGCGCGAGTGTCAGCCGTGTAGACGCGTGGGGCCGCAAAGCGAGCCGTCAGCCGCGCCAATCCTTACGGAGCAAGCCATAGAGCGCGCTGTCCGAGACCTCGCCGCTAACGACCCAGCGTTCGCGCAGCAAGCCTTCGCGCACGAAGCCGAGGCGCTCCAGCACGGCGGCCGAGGCCGTGTTCCGGGGATCGACATCCGCCTCGATGCGATTGAGATCGAGCTGCGCGAAGCCGTAGCGCACGAGCGCGTCGAGTGCCTCGTTCATGTAGCCCTGCCGCCACGCCGAGGCGGCGAGCGCGTAGCCGATCTCCGCTCGTCGGCACTCGCTGGATAGGTTGAACAACGAGCAGTGCCCGATGATCGTGCAGTCCTCGAGTCGCTCGAGGCCCAGGCGCAGGTGCTCACCGCTCGCGAGCCCCGCAACGTTCCGCGCGATGGCCGCGTGCGCCTGATCGATCGAGGTCCACACGGGTGAGCTCCAGTAGCGCATCACCGTGGGGTCCGCGTGGATCTCGTAAAGCGCCGCTGCATCGGACTCCCGCAACGGACGTAGCAGGAGCCGTTCGGTGCGCAGCGGGAGCTGTTGGAACGCCGTCACGCCATCAGCTTACCGTGGCCCGCTAGCCTGGGCTGCACGACGAACTCGTACTGCGCCAGGATCTCGATCATTCGTCACCGCGTGACCATCGTCGGCTGACCGGACATCAGCGGGCGTTGCACGCGCCCATGTACGCGAAGGGGCGGTCGGGGTGACAGAAGCTGCGCGTGTCCATGGTTTTTCCCTGGCACGAGCAGTACGTCCAGTTCATCGGAAGCATTCGGCAGCGGATGTCCTTGCATCTCCCCTTCACTCCCGAGCAGCCAGGCTGCTCGAACTCGCAGAAGAGCTCCGCCGTTCCACAATCGGAGCTCGTCCGGCATTCCTTTCCCTGAGCCTTCGGCCTGTCTCTGCCCTTCGCGGCGGGGTCTCGTGCCGGGCCACCATCCGTGAGCGGAGGAGCCGGTACGACGACGACGTCGGTCGCGAACGCCGGCACATCCGAGCGAGGTGCAGAGGCCGCTGGCTCGGGACGGTCCGCGTCAGGCTTGGCCTGCCCTCGGATGACCGGAGACGGCGTCGAGTCGCATCCGCTGGCTGCGAGAGCAAGGGCGACCGACGCGAATGCGAGGAGTCGTACGGGCGCCATGGAGGCTTCGGAGGCTACTTCGGGAACGCCATGAGCATCTGTTCCCCGCCGTTCTCGCGCGCATAGACGTGTGATCCATCGACGCTCAAGGGACCCAACAGCTCGGGGGAGAACTCGATCGACGGCTGCTGCGGCAAGCCGATCTTCGTCGCGAACGTCTCGACGGGCGCGCCGGTCGCAAGCGTGAAGACGGAGATGTTCTCTCCGTTCGCGACGTAGAGGCGCGACGCATCCGCCGCGAGCGCGCTACCGGCGGCGGCTGTGGTGACGAAGGGCGTGGCGGCCGCGTCGAAGCTCGCCGGCGTGCGCTGCTGGACGAACGTGAATCGCGAAGAGAACAGAGCATCCGCCGCGAAGACGAACGTGTGATGGCCGGCGGGGACGCCTGTCTTCGTCCCGAGGAGCGTGCCGGTCTTCGAGAACCAGGAGACCTGCCGCTGCGATCCGTCGTGCCACGTGTAAAGGCCGAGCGGTCCAAGCGCCAGGTCCTGCGCGTAGAAGTTGGACGCGCCGATCATCAAGCGCGTGAGCGAGCCACCCGCGGTTGCCGGCAGATGCCAAACATTTGGGTCCGCCGCGATGAAGACGTCGGTGCCGTCGCTCACGATCGGATAGCCGTCGTCGGTCTGGCTGGGCGTCCTCGCGGGGATGGTGCCGACGAGCTGCCCGGCGCCGCCGTTCAGCGGAAGGCGACGGAGCTCGCCGTGGCCGCCCGACCCGCGGACGAGCGGCACCACGACGTAGAGCGCGGTCGGCGTCGCGGCCAACGTGACACAGGCCTGTGAAGCGGCGGGCATCGTGGCCACGAGCGTCGTTGCGCCGGTCTGCGCGTCGGTGACGCGACGTACTTCACCGTGCTTCGTGCCGAAGTAGGTGCCGGCGGGCGTGTTCACGATCGAGCAGACGGCTGACGATCCGTCGAGGCGGACGGCCTTTCGCAGCTGCGGCGCTGGGCTCGAACCGTCGGAGGCGTCGACTCCAGAGGCGCCGCCGTCGTCGCGGTCGTCCGGCTCTCCCTCCGTCGCGTCGCCGCCCGTATCGCCCGAGGATGACGAAAATGCACCGCCTCTCGACGCATCGGGCGAGGCTTCGGTCGCGGACGTATCCGTGGAAGGAATCGATGACGCTGTGCACGCGAGCACCGCGACGCCCATCAAGGAAGCCGAAAGGCCCAAGCAAAGGAAAGCACGCATCGCTGCGCTTGGACGGACGGCGCCGCTGCCTATTCGCGGCCGTGAACAAAGAAATGCCGACCAGGCGGACGTCGCGACCGCGCGCGAGGCGGCCGAGCGTGGGGCACTGGCGTCGACGAAAAGCCGAACGACGAATTTCAGACAGAAAGCACCGCCAACTCATTGAATGCGGACCGTGCACGGCGCCAGCTGTCGTTCGACGTGACGACCCTGCTCGGCCCGGCGAATGTGCCTGCACCGCTGCACGACCCGATGCCCCGGAACGAGCACGGGCGTCCGAGCTGGGAGCGCATCGAGGACCTATGGCGAAAGGATGCCGTCAGCGAAGAGTCGGATGGCGGAGCCAAGCGTACATGTCGCGCTCGGACGCAATGGCCATCGCGGCAAGCTTCGAGAGCGCTTCGAGGTCCCCCGCCGCGTTTTTCGAAGGCGATCGTGCGTTCCACTCCGCAAGCACGGCGGGTAGATCCGCCGGCGTGATCGCGGCGAGCTTCTCGGTCATGCGACGGGGCACGAGATAGAGCCACAATGGATCGTAAGGAATGACGTCGCCTCCCGCAGACAGCGGCTCGTCGATGAGGCGCCGACGTCGCAGGGACTTGTCGAGCTCCTCCCAGTCGACGTCCTGATACTCGTCGTCCCACGGCGCGCGTGCAGGATCACCTTCGAGCGCGAGGTCGAGCGCAAGGTACCTCGCCTCCCAGTCCTCCGCGCGTCTCGGCACCCGAACGTGCTCGAACGGCAGCGATGCAGGCCTCGGGGCCTCGGGTTGCCAGGCGAGCTTGTCGCTCGGCGAGAGGCGACGCCACCCCGGTAGTGCCGCCGCAATCTCGCCCGCAGTCGCGATGAACACGACGGACGTGCGTGTGTCGAAACCGGAGCTTTCCATCTGCACGTTCCGATCAGTTGAGGCGATAGGAAATCTCAGCGCGAAGGGGTCTTGAGACTGCGGCGCTCACCTACGTCAATGCTCCTGAGTCCCGGAAACCGATTGCGATTGTTAGCACTTCCGCGCGTTCGATCGGAAACGCACGCACCATGCCCGCCGAGTCAGCCCGGCAACTCGTTGATGCGTCAGCGCTTCGCTGGATCGGGAACAGCCTCAC
The DNA here is from genome assembly GCA_023402175.1 of Pseudomonadota bacterium. Classification (GTDB taxonomy): domain Bacteria; phylum Myxococcota_A; class Polyangia; order Polyangiales; family Polyangiaceae; genus Labilithrix. The sequence continues at coordinate 51,082 of JAEXCN010000549.1, forward strand.
CCAGCGGACATCGTGGCGCATTCGAGACCTCCGCAAGCCTTGGCGCGCGACGCGTCCTCACTTCCGATCGGAGCGTGCCCGGATCTACCTCCGGGCGTGGAGGGGAACATGGAACAGCCGATCGAACGCTCGAAGCTCGAAGCTCGAACGCGCGCGGTCGCATCCTACGTCGCGGCCCTGGAGGAGGCACGCGCGGGTCCCGTTCCTGGGTGGAATGTCCGCTCGAGTTCCTCACAACGCGCGCGGCGAGATGCGCGCTCGAGAATGGATCGCGGAGCGCGCCGCGATCGCTCGCGGCGAGGGCTCCTCCGGCCAGGACTTCAAGATCAAGCAGCGGAAGCCGCCGGTAGCCCCGGAGACGGGCACAGCATCCGAGCTCTGCGACGACTTCTTCGGCCGCTTGATGAAGGT
>JAEXCN010000559.1 GCA_023402175.1 Pseudomonadota bacterium
GCCCTCGAGCAGGGCGTCGATCTCCGTGACGTCCGCGGATCGGGCGAGCACGGCCGCATCACCCGCGACGACGTGATGCGCGCGGTGAACGAGGTTCCCGCGCGGACCGAGGCGCCCGCGGCTCGCCAGCCCGAGCCGGCGCGCACGATCTCTCGCGGCGGCGACGCGGCTCAGCTCCAGCAGCTCATCAATCAGGGCGGCGGCTTCGTTCCGCCGATCCCCGGCGTCGGGTTCGGCGCCTTCAAGCTCCCCGCGTACCGGGAGAAGCCGGGCGACAAGGTCGTGCCGTTCACGCGCCGGCGGCGCATCACGGCCGACCACATGGTCTATTCGAAGCTCGTCTCGCCGCACGTCGTGACGGTGGCCGAGTGCGATCTCCACGCGGCAGCGCGCCTGCGCGAGGCGAACAAGGATCGCTACAAGAAGGAAGGCATGAGCCTCACGATGCTCGCGTTCGTCACCCTCGCGGTGGCGCGTGCGCTCCGTGAGAACCCGACGATGAACGCGCGCGTCCTCGCCGATGCGTTCGTGATCCACAAGGACGTGAACATCGGCGTCGCCGTCGATTCGCCCGATGGTCTCGTGGTTCCGGTCGTGCGCCGCGCCGACGAGCTCGGCATCCGCGGGATCGTGCGAGCCATCGACGACCTCGCGTCGCGTGCGCGCACGGGCAAGATCACGATCGACGACCTCTCGGGCGCGACGTTCAGCGTCTCGAACCCCGGCCTCAAGGGGAACCTGTTCGGCGGCGCGATCATCAACCAGCCCAACGTCGGCATCCTCCGCATGGGCGAGATCAAGAAGCGCGTCGTCGTCGTCGAAGGACCGGACAAGGAAGACCAGATGGCCATCCACCCGGTCATGTACATGGCGCTCAGCTACGATCACCGCGTGGTCGACGGCGTCGCGGCGAACAGCTTCCTCTGGCGCGTCCGCGAGATCCTCGAGCGCGCCGACTTCGAGGTCTGAGCTCGCACGTGTCGCGGCGGGCAGGCCGGTGAAGACCGCTTGCCCGCCGAGTGTGCCGGCACAATTGACTCAACTCGGCACAGCTCGCGGGTAATCTCGAGGCTGAGGCTTGCGATTCCAAGCTCTTGCGGATGGAATCGCCATTGCACAGCTCCTCGGGGGAGCCTACGGGGATCGATGCTGCGGACGAGGAAGACCTTTCACGTCGTGACGCTGCTCGCGGCCTTTGCCCTCGCGGCCGACGTGATGGTCGCGTGCTCCACGGAGCACGATACCGGCGGTCCGAGCCTGAACCCGCAGCCGCTGCCGCCGAACGACGAAAAGACCGAGGGGCCAAAGGACCCGGGCTCGTTCGGAGGCGACGACGACGGTGTCCCGTCGAGCGGGTCTTCGGGCTCGTCCGGCTCGGAGTCGGAGGACGCCGGCGCGTCCTCTTCGGGCGCTCCGGCAGACGCCGGCGAAAGCTGATCGCCTTCGCCGCGGGGATCACTTTCGGCGGCGTGCGCGGCGAAGGAGCGCGACGGCGGCGCCGGCGACGCTGACGAACGCGCCCCACGGACCTGCCGGTGACGCGTGGCAATCGCAGCCTCCTTTCGGAGGCGGCACGGCAGCGGACGGATTGCCTGCATCGGCGGAACCGCCGTTGCCGGCGTCGGCGTCGAGACCGCCGCAGCCGAGGAGCGCTTTCTGGCTCGGCCAGCCTGGCGTGCAGAGGGCGTTCGTCGGCGTGCTCGGCCCGCAGGTCGCCTTCGGCCCGGTGATGTCGCAGAAGCGGAGCTTCGGCTGGAACGTCGCGCCGTCGTCGGTCGAGAGGCCGGCGATGAACCCGTTTCGCTCGTTCGAGCACGCCCAGAGGCCGTCGGCGTTGAGCGCGAGGCACTGGGTCTCGATGTTCGATCGCTGCTGGAACGCGTAGTCCTGCGTGCTCGCGACCTTCACGCCGTCCTTCGGACCGCCGACGTAGACTTTGCTTCCATCGGGCGTGAGCGCGAACCCCATGAGCGCGCCCTGAGCGTTGTAGATCGTTCGGTACGTCGGCGGCCCACCGTCGGTCGCCTCGCGGAGGATGAGGCGAGTCGGCTTGTCGACCGAGTTCGAGGTTCGGATGTAGACCCGCTCGGCGTCGTTCGGGTCCACCGCGGCGATCCAGAGCGCGCGCTCGGTGTCGACGAGCGGGATCTTCTCCTCTGCCCACGTCTGGCCGTGGTCCTTGGAGGTGAGGAGGACGCCTTGTGCGCTCGGGCTGCCCGGATCGCGAACTGCCGTGAGGTAGAGCCGGTTGGGATCGCTCGCCGTGAGATCGATGGTGTAGCCGAGCAGCGTGGGATCGAGCTGCGGGCCGAGCTGCTGGAACGTCTGCGCTTCGTCCTTCGTCTCCCAGATCTTGGAGGCGAAGAGGATCCCGCCGTCTTCGTCCTGTTTGTCGTAGCTCGACGCGAACACGACGATGTCCTTCGCGTCCTTCGGGTTCGCGCTGAGATCGATGAAGACCTGCTTGTCGAGGTCGCCGCCCACGAACTTCCACCCGCAGGCGTCATCGCGCGAGACGGTCACGCCCTGGAAGGTCGTGCCGACGATCGCCCGCGACGGCGTCACCGTGTACATCGGATCTTCGACGCCGCTGAACCCGATCGACTGCTCGCACACCCACTCGAACGTCTTGCCGCGGTCGTGCGAGATGAGCAGGCCGAACGTCACCCGCAGGAGAACGAGATCGGGATCCTGCGCCGAGAAGACGATCTGGTTCGATTCGGGGAAGCGCCCGTTCGCGTGTGCGATCGACGTCGAGCCGAGGACGGCGCCGAGAACGGCCGCCGACACCAAGGAAGAAGCGCGTTTCACGCCCGGAGCTTAGCGCATCCACCCTCGCCGAGCGGTCCGAAGCGAGGCTGAGGAAATTTCGCCGGCTGGCTACGTGTGCCCTCCCAGGAGGGCAGGCGCGCTCACCAGGCGTAGGCTTCCGGCGCCGGACCGCCCGGTCCAGGGAAGATCGCATCGAGCTCCTTGAGCGTCGCATCGTCGAGCTTGCTCTCGAGCGCACGGAGCGCGCCTTCGAGCTGCTCCATCGTGCGCGGCCCGACGATCGGCGCGGTGACGACTGGGTTTGCCAGGAGCCACGCGAGCGCGACGTCCGCAGGAGGCATCCCGATCCTGTCGCAGAGCGCTTCGTACTTCTCGAGCGCGGCGCCGTGCTTCGCGATCGACTTCTGCGCGAGGTCGCTCGAGCGGCGTCCTTCCGCGGCCTTCTTCAGCACGCCTCCGAGGATGCCGCCCTTCAGCGGGCTCCACGGGATCAGGCCGAGGCCGTACTCCTTGCATGCCGGGATCACCTCGAGCTCGATCGTGCGATCGATGAGGTTGTAGAGGCTCTGCTCCGAGACGAGGCCGAGGAAGTTGCGGGCGCGTGCGCGCTCACACGCTTGCGCGATGTGCCAGCCGGCGAAGTTCGACGAGCCGACGTAGAGCACCTTGCCCTGCCGAACCAGCGTCTCCATCGCCTGCCAGATCTCCTCCCACGGCGATGCGCGATCGATGTGGTGCATCTGGTAGAGGTCGATCGTCTCCGTCTTCATCCGGCGGAGTGACTCCTCGCACGCGCGGATGATGTGGAGCGCCGACAGCCGCGATTGGTTCGGCCAGTCGCCCATCGTCCCGTAGACCTTCGTCCCGAGGACGACCTTCTCGCGGCGGCCGCCGCCCTGGGCGAACCAGCGACCGAGGATCTGCTCGGTCCAGCCCTCGCCCTTCTTCCAGCCGTACACGTTCGCGGTATCGAAGAAGTTGATGCCCACCTCGAGGGCGCGGTCCATGATCTGGAACGAATCGGCCTCGGACGTCTGCGGTCCGAAGTTCATGGTGCCGAGACAGAGCCGACTGACCTTGAGGCCCGTACGTCCGAGGTGCACGTAGTTCATGGCGGGCGATAGTACGCCGCCGAGCACACCGGAGAAGGGGCTCGTGAAGTCGCCCATTGGATCGCACGTCGTTCACGTGGAAGCTCTTCGTTACGGCGCCGAACACGTGCTCCAACACGATGCGGAATGCGCGTGCTCGGCGAGCGCGCCGTCGTGTACGGTTCGCCCGTGTCGTTCTCCCGTGAAGCTGCGCGAGCGCTCGAGACAGGCCGCTGGGACGGCCCCTTGTCGCGCGCGCTCGCCTCGGCGCTCGCACCGGTCGCGACGCGAGGGCTGGTTCGTCCGGCGATCGTCCCCTCGGAGATCGGGCTCGTCTGCGTCGGGGGCGCGACGCTGGGCGGTTCGGGCAAGACGCGCGTCGCGATCGCGTGCGCGCGCGAGCTCGCTTCGCGTGGGCTGAACATCGCGCTCGTCGGCCATGCGTACCGCGCAGCGCCGAAGAGTGCGCGCGTGGTCTCGACGGAGGACGCTCTCGAAGACGTCGGTGACGAGGCGCTCGTCTGCGCGCGCGAGCTAGGCGTGCAGGTGCCCGTCGTGATCGGGCCGACGCGGCAGGCCGCGATCGATCACGCCGTGCAGCTGTCGCCGAGGCTCGACGCGATCGTGCTCGACGGGCCGATCGCGATCCGCGCGCGATCGACGCAGCGTTCGTCATCGAGCGCGTCAGAGGCGGAGCGTTCGTCATCGAGCGCGTCCAGGATGAACCGCACGGTTTCGCTGCTGGCCGTGGACGCGAATCGTCCATGGGGAAGCGGTCGACTCCCGCCGGCCGGCGATCTGCGTGCGCCGCGTGAGGTGCTCCTCGGCCATGCCGATCACGTGGTGCCCGTCGACGCGATGCCGGCGGCGGTGCGCTGGGCGCATCGTTCGCAGAGCTCGTCGAAGGCGGGGTCCGAACGCGAAGACGACACCGAGACGGTGCCGCTCGCGTCGCTCCGGAGCTTGTCGTTCGGCCTCTTCACCGCCATCGCGCGCCCCGATCGGCTCGTCCGTGCGCTCGCCACCGTCGGGATCCGGCCGCGCGAGGTGGTGTCCGTCTCGGACCACGGATCTCTCGCGCCGGCAGCGGCGCGGCTCGCGCGGGCCCCGGTCGATGCCTGGGTCGGGACCGCGAAGTGTGCCCTTCATCTCCGGGGCGTATCTCTCGGCGTTCCCGTCGGAATCCTGGAGGCGAGCGATTTGGTCCTGCCGCCTTCCGCCCTCGCATCGGTCCGCGATCTCTGCTCGAGCTCGCAGGAGTGAGGTGCACGCCCACATGGCGTGCCTTGACCGTTTCGACGGTTCAGCAATAGTCTCCAAAAGAAGGTTGACGGGCGTACACCCTCAAATGCCTTCCTTTTTCGGCGCGAGTGACACGTGAGCGAGCTGGACGAGAAGACGCGGGTCACGACCATCGTCCAGAAGCCCGCCGGTGAGGTGCAGGATGGTGCTCCGCGGAGCAACGACTGCATCGTCGTGATCTACACGAAGGAGCCGACGCTCCTCGGCAAGCGCTTCGTGCTCGACTTCACCCCCGTGCGCGTCGGACGCGGCGCGGAGAATCACATCGTGCTCGAAGGCGACAGCGTCTCGCGCCGTCACGCGCATCTCGAGCAGCGCGGCAACGTGTGGTGGGCCGTCGACGACGGGTCGACGAATGGCACGTACGTCAACGACGAGCAGATCAGCCGCGAGTTCGGGCTCGCGAACGGCGACCGCATCAAGGTCGGTCCGACGATCTTCAAGTATCTCTCCGGCGCCGACGTCGAGGCGCAGTATCACGAAGAGATCTACCGGATGACGATCATCGACGGTCTCACGCAGGCGCACGTGAAGCGCTACCTGCTCGAGGCCCTCGAGAAGGAGATCATCCGTGCGCGCCGTCACGCACGCGAGCTCGCCTTCTTGATGTTCGACATCGATCACTTCAAGAAGATCAACGACCACCACGGTCACCTCGCCGGTGACTTCGTCCTCAAGGAGCTCGCGCGCATCGTGCAGGGCCGCATCCGTCGCGACGAGGTCTTCGCGCGGTACGGCGGCGAGGAGTTCGCGATCGTCCTCCCGGAGACGAACCTCGAAGGCGCGCGCGCCCTCGCCGAGGGGCTGCGCGAGAAGATCGAGGCGAGCCGCTTCGTCTTCCAGGGTGACACGATCCCGGTGACGATCTCGGTCGGCGTCGCGACGCTCGCCGACAGCGACAAGACGGCGCTCGATCTCATCCGCAATGCGGACGCGAAGCTGTACGAGGCGAAGCGCGGCGGTCGTAACCGCGTCGTGGCCTGATCTGGTATTGACCCGGTGTGACCACCGGACAGCAGCTTCCGTCGATCGTCGTCCCGCCGCCCGGCCCGCGCTCGCGTGAGCTCGCCGGCCGAATGGCCGCGGTCGAGTCGCCTGCGTTCGACGCGCGAAGGCAGGCGCGCGCCGCGCGCTCCGGTGAGGATCAAGCGCCGATTGTCTACGCCGAAGGGCGAGGCGCGAACGTCCTCGACGTCGACGGCAACCGCTACGTCGATCTCACGGCCGGGTTCGGCGCGCTGATCCTCGGTCACGCTCCGAATGCAGCGACCGAAGCGGCACAGCGCACGAGCGACGATCTCGCGCTCGCGCTCGGCGACGTGTACGCGTCCGAAGCGAAGGTCCGCGCATGCGAGGCGATCGCCGCGCTCTTCCCCGAGCCGGGCGCGCGCGTGATGCTCGGTCTCTCCGGCGCCGACGCCGTCACGTGTGCGCTCAAGACCGCACTGCTCGCGACCGGCAAGCCTCGCGTCGTCGCGTTCGAGGGCAGCTACCACGGGCTCTCTTACGGCCCGCTCTCCGCCCTCGGCTTCGCGCCCGCGTTCCGCGAGCCGTTCGCGCCTCATCTCGGCGTCCCGGTGACGTTCGTTCCTCATCCGGAGAGCGCGTCGGAGCTCGACGCGAGCCTCACTGCCGTGCGCGCGGCGCTCTCGAACGGCGACGTCGGAGCGATCCTCGTCGAGCCGATCCTCGGACGCGGCGGGTGCGTCGTTCCACCCGTCTCGTTCCTTCCCGCGCTGCGCTCGCTCGCGGATGAAGCTCATGCCTTGCTCGTCGTCGACGAGATCTGGAGCGGGATGGGGCGGACCGGCTCGATGCTCGCGAGTGAGCCCGTGTTGCCCGACGTGCTCTGCCTCGGAAAGGGGCTCGGCGGCGGGCTCCCGATCTCGGCGTGCGTCGGACGCGCGCGCGTGATGGAAGCGTGGGGAGGGCACGGCGGCACGCGGATCCACACGGGGACGCATTTCGGATCACCGCCGGCATGTGCCGCGGCGCTCGCGACGATCGAGACGATTCGCTCGCGCGATCTCGCCGGGCGAGCGCGGAGCATCGGAGACACGTGGCGCGCCGAGCTGCGTGCCGCCTGTGGTGACGCCGCGGGCGTCCGCGGTGCAGGGCTCATGATCGGCATCACGCTCGCGGACGGCGTCGAAGCCCTTGCGGTGTCGCGCGAGCTCCTCGGTCACGGCTTCATCGTGCTGACGGGAGGAGTGTCGGGGAACACGCTCACGCTCTCGCCCCCTCTCACGATCGAACCGCCGCTCCTGTCGGCGTTCGCGTCGACGCTCGGCACGATCGTCCGCGCACGCCGGGGTGGATCGCGCGCGTAGCGATCGGTCTTGCGCAATGAGGGCGCGAGCCCAGGGGTCGGACGATCCCGCCCGCTCGCCGGCGCTTCCCTCGACGAGCCAAAAATCCTCAATGATCTTGTGCGCCCATTGCGGGTACGTAATCTGCTTACAGTGTGGGTATGAAGCTCGGAAAGGTGGGGGCCGCATTCGCGGCAGCGGCGATGATCGCGGCGTCGACGATGGCCGCGGGGTGCTCTGCGGATGCGTCGACCGAACAAGAAGAGGACGGTGTCGAGTCCGCCGAGGACATGCTCGCGACGATCGGAGACGAGCCGACGGGCTCGGCATCACGCCACGCGATCGTCTTGGCGCACGGCTTCGATGCATCTGATACGAACCGCTGGTCCTTCAATGGCGTGGCCGAAGCGCTCGAGCGCGATGGACATCTCGTCCATATCGCGCGCGTGCAGCCGTATCGGGGCGTCCCCGATCGCGCAGAGGAGCTCGCGAAGCACATCGATCTCGCGCGCGCCGAGTGCAAGACGAAGCCGGGCTGCGACGCGAGCAAGGTCCACATCATCGCGCACTCGATGGGCGGCCTCGACTCCCGCTACGTCGTCGCGAAGCTCACCGATCCCGGCGGCGTTCCGTACAGCAAGCTCGTCGCCTCGGTGACGACCATCTCGTCTCCTCATCGCGGCACGGCCATCGCCGACAAGGTCCTCGCGGTGCTTCCCGGACGCGCCGATTCCGTCGTCAACACGCTCGCTGGGCTCTGGGCCCGGACGTTCACCGATCGCGATCTCGCCGATGGCAGCGACCTTCGCGCGGCGCTCGTCGGCATCAGCGAAGGCAACTCGGCCAGCTTCAACTCGGAGGTGAAGAATGAGCCCGGCGTCTACTACCAATCCTGGGCAGGCATCACGAGCCACGCAGACTTCCACATCGACGCCAAAGAAGTCGAAACCTGCGATGGCAAGGTCGAGAGCTACAAAGGAAGGCACGACCGAGTCTTCGACCACGACCCGATCTCGAGCGCGCAGCTCGCCGCCTCCGCCCCCATCGTCGGGCACGGTCTCGGAAATTCCGCCGATCCGAACGATGGGATGGTGACGGTCGAGAGCGCGAAATGGGGCGTCTTCCGCGGGTGCATCCCCGCCGATCACATGGACGAGGTCGGCCAGCGCATCGGCAGCGACGCGCCGGCGAGGTGGTCTCGCTTCGATCACATCCGCTTCTACCGCCGCATCGCGTTCGGCCTCGACGCAGTTTCCGGCCATCGCTGACCCGCTCGCGCCCCGCGAAAGGTCGGGGTAGGGTGCGCCGTATCGTGGATCTCGAACGGAGCTCGGCCCTGCATGCACGCGCACGGACCTTCGTCGACGCGTTCGAGCGCGGTGAGGCGGCGCCCGACTTCGATGCGTTCGCGTCCGAGCTCGCCCGCTACCAGGCGGAGCACGCTCCCGGGTACGCACGGCTCTGTCGAGCTCGCGGGATCGATCCGGAATCGCTCGCGCGAGCGGAAAACATTCCGGCCGTCCCGACCGACGCCTTCAAGCTGACGCGCGTCGCGACGTTCGACGAGGCGCACGCGGCAGTGACGTTCCGTACGAGCGGCACGACCGTGGGCGCGCGCGGATCGCACGCGATGCGCGATCCGTCGACGTACGAAGCGGCTGCGGTCGCCTTCGGACGCAAGTGGCTCGCGCGAGATCTCGATCGTCCGATCCCCGTCGTGGTGCTCGGCCCATCTCCGGCGGCCGCGCCCGACTCGTCGCTCGGCCACATGTGCGCGAGCTTCGTGCACGTGTTCGGCGAGCCCGCGCCCGAGAACGAGACATGGCTCGTCGACGGTGACGTCCTCGACATCGGCGCGTTCGATACGCAGGTCGCCTATGCGCTCGCGAAGGACCAACCGATGCTCGTCCTCGCGACGTCGTTCGCGCTCGTGCACTTCCTCGACGCCATCGGCGACGCGACCTTCGCCCTGCCCGAGGGCTCACGCGTGATGCAGACGGGCGGCTTCAAGGGAAAGAGCCGCGAGGTATCGCCCGAGCAGCTGCGGGCAGAGCTCTCGCGCGTATTTTCGGTCGACGAGCGCGCGATCATCGCCGAATACGGGATGACGGAGCTCTCCAGCCAATTCTACGAGCGGACCCTCTTCGACAGCGAGGCGCGACACGGCACGTACGCCGAGCCGCCTTGGGCGCGCGTCATCCCTGTCGATCCGGAGTCGCTCCTCCCTGTTCCCGAAGGCGAGGTCGGCATCGCGAAGATCGTCGACCTGATGAACGTCGACAGCGCCGTCGCGATCCTCACGCAGGACCGCGTCCGACGGCTGCCTCGGGATGGCGGCTTCGAGCTGCTCGGCCGTGCCCCGGGCGCGCCCTCGCGTGGATGCTCGATCGCGATCGACGAGCTCCTCGGTCGCGTGAGCTGAGCCGCGCTTCGGAGGATCATGACCTGCCCGCCGGGCACTAGAATCTCCGTCCGATGACGCGCTCTGCCGAGAGACGGATCGACGACGTCCGGGCGATCGTCCGGGCAGCACGGGCGGTGGTCGATCGCCGCGATATGCTCGTGCCTGCGATCGTCGAGTCGACGGGGCTGTCGCCTCAGGGCGTCGAGCTCGCGATGACGAAGCACCTCGAGCTCGACCCGACCGAAGACGAGCTCCGCCGACTCGTGGCGTTGGCCGGCGATGCTCCACACGTCGCGCTGATCCTCTCCGCGAACGTCTTCGTCGGAGCCCTCCGTGCGATCGCCATCGCGCGCGCCGCATCGACGGACGTCGTCGTCCGGCCGTCGCGTCGTGATCCGGCGTTCGCGCGCGCGCTCGTCGAGGCCATCGCAGACCCCGAGGTCCGCCTCGACGAGTCGTTCGATGTCGCGAGCGTGGAGGAAGGCGAGATCCACATCTACGGTCACGACGCGACGATCGCCGACGTCCGGGCGCGTGCGCGTCCGGGAGCACGGGTCGTCGGACACGGCTCCGGGATGGGGATCGCATGGGTGTCGGCCAGAGCCGACCTGGAAGAGGCCGCGCGTGGTCTCGCCGACGACGTCGTCGTCTTCGATCAGCGCGGGTGCCTGAGCCCGCGGATGGCGCTCGTCGAAGGATCTGCCGAGCGCGCAGACCAGTTCGCCGACGCGCTCCACGAGCATCTCGAGCGTCTCGACCTCTTGGTCCCGCGTGGACCTTTGCCGGCCGACGAACGCGCGGCGAGCGATCGCTACGTCGCGACGATGACGTACGCATGTCGCGCGCTCGTCGGAACGCAGCATGCGATCGGGATCGCGCCGCCCGGTGCGCCGATGATCCCGTGTCCGCCGTACCGCCACGTGCACGTCGTCTCGTGCCCGACGGAGAACGACGCGGCCGTTTTGCTCGAGCCGATCGCCGCTTCGATCGTGGCGCTCGGGAGCGACGATGACGAGGCGGCGCGCCGGCTCGCGCCTCGATGGGCTCGGCGTTCGAGCCTCGGGCGCATGCAGCGACCGCCGCTCGACGGCCCCGTCGATCTTCGTGGGGGCGTCGAAAGCTGAGCTCGAGTGCAGAACGGTCGAGCTGAGCGCTCGATGCGTACGCTTCGTGCAATTCCCGCGGCGATGCGTGAGATCCGTGTCCACACCTGGCCCGAGCTCGACGAGGCGCTCTACGAGGAGAGCTGGGATCCGGCGTTGAGACGTCATCGGTCGCGGTTCGCGTTCCGCGGCATGAAGGACACCTCGCACGAGCTCGGCTTCGGGCTCTCGCGCCTTGGTCCGGAATCCGTGCAGCTCGAAGAGCCCATGTTGCGCACGTTCCGGCGGTACGCGCGACGGCTCGCCGCGATCGACGACGACTCCGTGTGGAGCTGGCTCGCGGTCGCGCAGCACCACGGCCTGCCGACGCGCCTCCTCGACTGGACGTTCTCGCCTTATGTCGCGCTGCACTTCATGACGGAGGACACGGCGAGCTTCTCGAAGGACGGCGTCGTCTGGGGCCTCGACTACGTCGGCGCTCGGAAATACCTCCCCGAGCGGCTCGCGCGCATCCTCGACGAAGAAGGCGCAAACGTCTTCACCACGGAGATGCTCGCGCGCGGCGCCGCGACCCTGAAGGACCTCGACAACCTCGGCGAGGACTACGTCATCTTCCTCGAGCCGCCATCGCTCGACGATCGGATCGTCAGCCAGTACGCGCTCTTCTCGCTCACCCCGCACAAGACGCGGATGATGAGCTGGCTCGAGCAGCATCCGAAGCTCGTGCGCAAGATCATCGTGCCCGCGGAGCTCAAATGGGAAGTCCGCGACCGACTCGATCAAGCGAACGTCACCGAGCGCACGCTCTACCCGGGGCTCGACGGGCTGACGAGGTGGCTCGCCCGCTACTACACGCCGCGTCGGTGAGCGCGGCCGATCGAGAACGAATGGCAGCTCGACCAGCGCACGAGCTGCTTCTCGAACGCCGGCGCCCCGATTAGCGTTCCGCGCCAAATGGCTCACGCGCGATTGGGGCTCCGACGGAACTCAGTGATCTTCGGCCGCATGGCGGTCGTCCTCCTCGCGTCGTCAGGGATCGGCTGCGAAGAACCGCCTCCGGCGACGCCGCTCGCCGCGAAGCCAGCTCCGCGCGCGGAGGCTTCGCAAGCGGTCGCTCAGCCGACGCCGCCAAGCTTGCGTCTCCCGGGGGACGTGCTGCCCGAACGTTACTCTGTCCGTCTCACGCTCCATCCGGACCAGCCCGAGGTCGCCGGTCGCGTCGACGTCGACGTGGCCCTTCGCGCGCCGGTGCCCGTGCTCTGGCTGAACGGTACGGACCTGACGGTGACGTCGGCAACGTTCGAGTCGGGCGGCTCGTCGCGCCCGCTTCGGGTCGTGCCCGGCGGGACGGATTTCATCGGGTTTGCGTCGGACGCGCCGCTTCCGGCCGGCAGCGGAAAGCTCCACATCGAATACCGTGGCAAGATCTCGCGCCAGGACGACCGCGGGATCTTCGCCCAGCGTGAAGGCGGAAAGTGGTACGCGCTCACGCAGTTCGAATCGATCTATGCGCGCCGCGCGTTTCCCTGCTTCGACGAGCCGGGGTTCAAGACGCCGTGGCAAATCACGCTCGAGGTGCCGAGCGACCTTCCCGCATTCTCGAATACCCCCGTCGCTTCCGAGGCGAGCTCTGAGACGGAGAAGGGGATGAAGGTCGTCACGTTCGCCCCGACGAAGCCGCTTCCGAGCTATCTCGTCGCTTTCGCGGTGGGTCCGTTCGAAGTCGTCGACGCGGGCCGAGCAGGGAAGAACAAGACGCATGTCCGCATCGTCGTTCCGTCGGGCAAAGGCGCGCGCGCTTCGTGGGCGGTCCAGAGCTCGGGTCCCATTCTTGGGGTTCTCGAAGACTACTTTGGAATGCCGTACCCGTACGAAAAGCTCGACGTACTCAGTATTCCGCTGACGACATCGTTCGGGGCAATGGAGAATCCGGGGCTCGTCACTTTCGCGCAGCGCCTGCTCGTGCCCTCCGAAAGCGGTGAGAGCATCGCGTTCCGACGGCGATACGCGAGCATCGCCGCGCACGAATTCGCCCATCAATGGTTCGGCGATTACGTGACGACGGCATGGTGGAACGACATCTGGCTCAACGAAGCCTTCGCCACCTGGCTGGAGCGCAAAGTCATCGACACGTGGAAGCCGGGTTGGAACCTCGGAACGGAGGTCGTCTTCGCACGGCAGAGAGCCATGCGTGAGGACTCGCTGAGCTCTGCTCGCCGGATCCGGCAAGGTATCGAGTCGAAGGACGACATCTTCAATGCGTTCGATTCGATCACCTACCAGAAGGGCTCGCTCGTCCTGTCGACGGCGGAGAACTTCGTCGGCGAAGAGCGTTTTCGTGCCGGCGTCCGGCGATACATGAAAGAGCACGCGCACGCGAACGCGACGGCCGAGGACTTCATCGGCGCGATCAGCGCCGAGGCGGGCCGAGACGTCTCCGTCGTCTTCGGGCCGTACCTCGAGCAGACCGGCGTGCCCCTGGTGAAGGCCGAGCTCGCATGTGCTGCCGGCAAACCGCCGACGATCGCGCTCACCCAGGAGCCTTATGTTCCGCTCGGAGGCCCGGAGTCCAAGTCGCGGTGGGCCGTGCCTGTCTGTGCACGATCCGCCGCCGGGGCGAACGACAAGCCCGCGTGCACGCTGCTCGATCACGCTTCCGGATCGACGAGCCTCGCTCTCTCGGGTGCGTGTCCGACGCTCCTCGGATTGGATGCGGGCGGGCTCGGCTATTACCGCACCCTGCCAGCGGGTGAGCTGACCACGAAAGCGGTCGAGGCGGGCCTGCGCAAGCTGCCGCTGCCGGACGCGCTCACCGCGCTCGACGACATGGCGGCTGCGGCCGCCGCCGGAAAGGCGTCGTGGGCCGATATCCTCCGCGTCGCCTCGGGCCTGGCCAGCGATCGTCGAAGGCCCATGACCGAGATGCTCGTCACGATTCTCACTCCGGTGCGTGCGCGTTTCGTCGGCGATTCGGTGCGGCCTGCGTGGGCGAAGTGGACGCGGACGCACTTCGGAGGGCGCGCACGCGCGCTCGGCTTCACACCGCGCGCAGGCGAGTCGGAGGATGATGCGATGCTCCGTCCGCTCCTGCTCGGGCTCGTGGCCGATCACGGAGAAGACACGGAGCTTCGCGCTTCTGCGCGCAAGGCGGCGGAGCGTTGGCTGCGTGATCGGAAGGCCGTTCCTCCCGACCTGGTCGAGACGGTCCTCGAGTCCGCTGCGTACGGCGGCGATCGCGCGCTCTTCGATGCCTACGTCGCCGAAGCGAAGAAGACCGAAGATCGATCGGACCGCACATCGTTGCTCGAAGCGCTGGGCCAGTTCCGCGATCCCGCTCTCCTGAACGACGCGTTCGCGCTCGTCGTGAACGAGCCGAAGCTCGATCCGCGAGAGGCGTTCGAGGCGGTGATGGCCGCAGCCCGAAGCGATTGGGGCCCCAGTCGCGACGCAGCGTTCCGCTTCATCCAGGAGCACTACGATGCGCTGCATCGGCGACTGCCAGTCGACCTGATGGCGCGCCTCCCGCTGCTCGTGAGCGGATATTGCGATGCCCAACATCGGGAGGAGATCTCACGCGTCTTCGGTCCTCATGCCGCGAAGCTTCCGGGCGGGCCGCGTACGCTCGCGAAGGCGCTCGAACGCATCCAGCTGTGCGCCGCCGAAGCCCAGGTCCACACCAAGGACGTCAGCGCGTACTTGCAGAAGCCCTGACCCGACGATCCGTCAGTCGGATTCCAAGCTCGAGTCGTCCGGCGGAGGAGCGGCGGGCGTGGGGCTCGGATCCGTCCGCATCTGCGCCCGCAGCGTCCGGAGCTGCGCCTGCAGGACGGAGGACATCGCCCCTTCCTCGCGCGTCCTGATCCATCGGATCATCGACGAGAGGAATAGCTCCTTGAGGTAGGCGAAGGAGAAGCCGTCGGTGTCGGCGACGAGGCGCTCGGCTTCATCGTCCGTGATGTCCATCGCCCGGTCGAGGCGCTTGCGCCAGCCTGCGACATAACGGGCACGCTCGGTGCTCGCCGGAAGGCCGAAGTGGTACTTCCGATCGAAGCGGCTAGGGCGATCGAGGATTGCGGGATCGAGCTTCTCGGGGTGGTTCGTCGTCGCCAGCGTGAGCATCCCGGAGGCATTCGCGAACCCGTCGAGCTGGTTGAGGAACGTCGATCGATTTTCCGAGGTGATCATCGCATCGAGATCCTCGAACACGAGGCAGCAGGGAGTGATCTCCCGGGCGCGGTCGAAGACGCGCGCGATGTTCGCGTCCTCCGGCTGATAGGGAGCCTTCAAGCTCTGCACGTACAAACAAGGCACGTCGAGCATCCTGATGACGGCGCGGAGGCAATGTGTCTTGCCGTTGCCCGGCGGGCCGAGGAACAGGACGCCTCGCTTCCACGGCACCCCGTAGCGTGCGTATTCCTCCTTCGCGCCGAGGAAGCTCGAGAAGTCTTCCTGGATCTCCCGGGCCATGTCTCCGGCGAGCACCAGGTCGTCGAACGAAGCCTTCTGGATGGTCGCGTAGATCTCGCGGTCTGCCTGCCAGCAGCCGCCTCGGAAGGCGAGGACGGCTCTCCGCGGCTGATTGCACAGCTCGCAGACCGCGCTCGTGAATGCCGCGGCGACCTCACGCTCCTCCGCGACGACGTACCAGCGCTCGGCTTCGGAGAAGCGCTCGACCCATCGCGCGTGAGCCACGATGAGCGTCTGCTGCTTCCACTGGACATCCCAGACGCCGACCGACACCGACGACCAAAGCGCATGGCCGCGCCGCCATCCGCTCCGCACCTCGGCGTGCGGCGACGTACGAAGGACGACTGTGCATTCGCCCTCTCGGGCGTATTCCTCGAGGTCGAATCCGTCATGCACCTCGACGACGGCGCGCTCTGGGAAGGCACTCGCAATGGCGCGGCTCACGCGATAGCTCGTTCCATTCTCCGGGCCGAGCGCGGCCGAAAAGAGATCAGCGTCCTTCATTCGTTCAACGATAAGGGCGCAGCCGGTGGAGTCGAAGGAGAACCCGGGACGATTTCGCCTTTTCCAGAATCCTGACGTTTCACGACGTGGGCTCCGATGCGTCGGGGCTTGCACGTACGACGGAGCGTGCGCATGGTGAAGCCCGCCATGCGCTGTCGATCTCGCGCGATCCATCGCATCACCCGCTCTCCTTCGTGCGAGATCCGTCATGGCTTCGTGCTCTCTCAGTCTCGTTCTCCGTCTTCCGCGCGCGGCGCTTGCGCGTCGTGATGCCGTCGCGCGACTTGCTCTGACGCGGCAGGCGAGGAGCCTCTTCGCGTTCAAGTGCGACGAGCTCGCGTTCGCGCGCTCGCTCCTCGAGCGCCGGACGAACCTCTGGCTCTATCGCACGAGCCAGCGTGCATTCGCCGGCGACTTCATCGTCGTCGACGTGTCGAGCCCGGCGCCGCCGTCGCGGACGGTGACCGTCGTCGAGCTGAAACGCGGCGAGCCCGTCCGCGTCGGACATCCATCTTCCGTGCAGCTCCGCAACGCGCCGGCCGCGTTGCGCGAGCTCGCCGGAACAGGCGTCGTCGCGGAGGACGCGCCTGTTCGTGCCGTCACCGGCGACGCAAACGCGGTGCTCGCGTTCCTCGCGTAAGGGGCTCGCCGGACGGAGCACGCGACCACCATCTCGGCGAGGGCAGGCGAGTCATCTTGCCCACCGCTCTTCGCTTCGGCCCTGACGGGACAAAACACGAGAGCCGGTGAAGCAAACGCTCACCGGCTCTCGGGCGTCCTCGAACAGGACGTGGTCAGTTTTTGACGGGGATGATCTGCACGCGGCGATCGGGGCCTTCGCCGTGGCTCTCCGTCCGCACGCCCGTCATGTCCTTCAGCGCCATGTGGACGACGCGGCGATCGCGCGCGGTCATCGGGTCGAAGGTGATGACCTTGCCCTCCTTCGCGACGCGGCGAGCGAGCTTCTTCGCCATCTCCGCGAGCTGGTCCTCGTGGCGGGCACGGTAACCCTCGGCGTCGACCGCGATGTGCTTGCGGGGCTCGCCCGGCTTGTGGGCGACGCGCGTGGTCAGGTACTGGATCGCCTCGAGCACGCTCCCGCGCTTGCCGATGATGCGGCCGGCATCGGGACCTTCGATCTCGAGACGGATCTCGTCCGCCGAGCCCTCACCGTCGTCGGGTGCGAGCGTGACCTCGGCGTCCATCTCCATCTTTTCGATGAGCATCTGGACGAAGCCGAGCGCACGCAGCGCCTGGGGGTCGGTGACCTCGTCCGAGGGGCCCTTGTTCTGGGCTTCCTCGCCGCCTTCGCGTTCCACTACATCAGACACGAGCTTTTCCCTTTCCGAAGCCATCACCAAGCGACTTCTCGTTCTTGGCGCCCCCCACTGGCTTCTCACCCTTCTGCTTCACGACGATACCTTTGTCGCCGTCCTTCGATCGCGGCGCCACCTGCTCGAGAACGAGCTGCTGGACGATGCCGAGGACGCTGTTCGTCAACATGTAAACACCGAGCGCAGCCGGAAGGAACAACATCATGACGGTGAAGATGATGGGCATCATCCACATCATCATCTTCTGCTGCATGGGGTCCATGCCCTGCTGGGGCACGATCCGCTGCTGGACGATCATGAACCCGCCCAGGAGGAGCGGCATGACGAAGTACGGGTCCGGCGACGACAGGTCTTTGAACCACAAGAATTGCGTGTGATACATCTCGGCTGCGGTCTGCAGCGTCGTGTACATCGCGAACCAGACCGGCATCTGGACGAGCTGCGGGAGGCACCCGCCGAACGGGTTCACCCCGTGCTTCTTCCAGAGCTCCATCATCGCGAGGTTCTTCGCCTGCGCGTCGTCCTTGAACTTCTCGTTCAAGGCATCGACCTCCGGCTTCAGCTTCCGCATCGCGATGGTCGTCCGGATGGACTTCCACGTGAGCGGGAAGAGAAGCGTCCGGAGGCAGAGCGTCATCAGGATGATGGCGACGCCCCAATTGCCGAAGGTGACCTTGTCGTGGAAGAAGACGAGCGCGCCGACGAGGACCCGCGCCACCGGGCGGAAGAATCCGAGGTTGATGACGTCGTCGAGGCGATGGCCGCCGCCCGCGTGCGCGAGCACGTCGCGCTCCTTCGGGCCGAAGAATGCGATGTTCTCGTACGTGGCCGAAGCGTCGTGCTGGAGCTCCTTCGCCGGGTAGACGAGCTTCGCGTGGAAGACCACCGCGGCGTCGTCGGCGTCGTGCGCCTGTCCGGGCGCGAGCCACTCCTCGCCGAGCAGCTCGCAGCGCGGGACGTCCGTCACCGAGCCGGGCGCCTGCGCGGGCATGAGCGCCTGCGTGAAATAGTGCGTGTTGATCGCTGCGTAGCGATCGGCACTCGGGACCGCGAACCAGCCGGACTTGAACTCGTCCTTGTTCTTCCGGACGACGTCGCTGCCGCTCGCGCACGCGAGCTCGGTCACCCACGGTGACTGCCGCCCGAGGCTGCCCTTCATCTCGTGGTTCTTGTGGAACGCGAACTCGCCGATCGAGAGCTGGTGCTTCCGAGGCTCCTTGGCGAGGTTCGTCACCGTCGTCGAGACGTGCAGCTCGAAGGGACGATCACCGGCGGCGACCTTCTTCGTGAGGCGGACGTCCTCGTCCTCGTAGCTGAACGTGCAGGCCTTGCCGGCAGCCTCGGGAGCCGACGGCTCGAGCTTCCAGAGGACGCGGTCGTACTTGATCTGATCCTTGCCGTCCGGGCCGCGGAACGACGTGCGGAGCGAGCGCCAGCGCTCGTGATCGGGCGTCGTCGAGACGTCCATCCCCTCGTACTTGCCGCCCTCGAGGTTGAAGTGGACGACGCCCGCACCGCGCGATGAGAGCGTGGCCTCGAAGCGCTTGCCCTCGATCTTGCAAAGCTCGCCCTCGGCAGGCGCGTTCGGCTTGCCCGGCTCGACCGGTGCATCGACGCTGTCCGGCACGAAGCCAGGCGCGTTGACGTAGACCTCCTCAGGCAGCGACTGCGTCTTTTCGCTCGAGCCCGTGATGAGCGGGAGCCCGAACTTCCAGAAGAGGAGCACGGCGGCCGCGATGACCAGCACGCGCAGGAGACTGTTCCGATCCATTCAGCTTCTTTCGGTCGTGTTGCGGAGCGGTGGTCCTACGCGGCGCTCTCGGCCTCGGTCGCGGTTTCCGACCCCGCGTGGTGGAGCGGAGCGGAGGGGGATCTCGCAGGGGGCGTTGCGGAGCGCGAGGCTTCCAACGGCTTCGAGCTCCGTGCCGGAGGCGGGGGATCGAAGCCCCCTGGATGAAACGGGTGGCACTTACACAGCCGCCTCACCGAAAGCAAGCTGCCGCGCATGGCCCCATGCTGCTCGAGGCAGGCGACGGCATACCGCGAGCACGAAGGCTCGAACCGGCACACCCTGCCGAGCCATGGCGAGATCGTGATCTGGTAGGCGCGCACGAGGGCGATGAGGAAGCGCGCGATCACGGACATGGGTGCGGGCGAATCTGATGCCGTTTGGCCGATCGCGCCAGCACAACCGCACAGAAAGCTGGGATGAACGTGCACGGCGCCCGACGCTCAGGATTTCTCGTCGGTATTCCGCGCCGGGGCCTCGCGCCGAAGCGGGGCCTGGCCCTTCGAGCCCAGCACGCTCTCACATCGCTTGAGGAGGGCAGGACGCGCCCGTGACCATTCGTCACGCACGCGATCGAGCGTGAGCTGGTCGGCTCCTTCGCGTGCGATGACGACGAGGTCGATCCCGTCGGGCACGAACCCCGGCCACAAACGGAAGCATTCACGGCAGAGGCGCTTGATGCGGTTCCGCATCGTCGCGTCGCCGACCTTCCGTGTCGCGACGATCCCGAGCCGGGACGGCGCGCGCGCAGGCTCGTCTGCGCCCGGACCTGACTCACGGGCGCATACCAACAAGACGAAATGACGGCTCGTCGCACGCTCCCCGCGTGACTGGACGCGCACGAAGTCGGCGCGGCGACGGATACGGCGCTCTCGTCCGAACTTGAACGAGGCCACGTCAGCCCATCACGAGCTTGTGCTCGCGAGCGAGCGACCGATTACTTCTTGAAGATGGAGACGGTGAGGCGCTTGCGGCCCTTGCGGCGGCGATTCGCCAGGACCTTGGCTCCGCCGCGCGAGGACATGCGGGCGAGAAAGCCGTGCGTACGGAGGCGGCGCTGGTTGTGGGGCTGATACGTGCGTTTCGGCTTGGCCATTGGACGGTCCGGTAAGGCCCTCGAACATGAGGGCGCCGCGAAAGCGGGGTGCGAAAACAACCACCGCAGCGCCTCCCTGTCAAGGACGGAGCGCGCCTCCCTCAGCTACCACACCGCATCGCACCGCACGGACTGCGGCTCGCGGCCTCATTTCTCGGGCTCGTCCATCGGGATCTTCACACCTTCGGCTTCGATAAGCGCTTCCCAGTATCCCACTGCGGATGACGAACTTCGTCACGGTTTTGCTTTTTCCTTCCAGGACCTGGGAACATGGCCGTAGGCTGAGCAGCGGCAGTTTTGCTGTTCTTTGAGGGGTTTGGGAACCGAAACCTCTACTTTCCCGGGACCTTGCGGAATGGGCAATACATCACGAGTGCTTGATTTGGCGAGCAGGCGAGCTGCTCGCGGCGCCGCAGCGGTCCTGCTCGGCGCGGCAGGTTTTCTGAGCGCAGAGACCGCGTCCGCGCAGCAGAAGACGTTCCACCTGGACCGGCTGGAGATGCCGGGTGCGCCCGACGACGGCGTCGTCCTGTTCCGGCCGGTGACGAACCAGCGGACGATCTTCTTCGGCCAGCTCGGCATCGGCTACCAGCTGAACCCGCTTCGGACGAGCACGGTGGTCACCGACCAGTCGACGCGCGCGCGTTCGGCCGATGCCGTGGTCAAGCACCAGTTCGCCATCTACGGCAACACGGGCTTCCAGATCCTCGACCGCGCGACGCTCGCGCTCGCGTTCCCCTGGTATCCCATCCAGTCCGGCGAAAACCCGACCTACAACGCCGGCGGCATCGACGTCTCGGGCGTGAACCGCACGACCGTCGTGCAGACCGGCGGTCCCGGTGCCGGCGACCTCCGTCTCGATCTCCGGGCGGTGCTCGCTCGCAGCGCCGATCGCAAGAGCGCCTTCGGCGCGCAGCTCGGTGTCTTCTTCCCGTCCGGAACGCCGAAGAACTTCGGCGGCGACGACAAGGTCGGCAGCATGGTGATGATCAGCGGCGAGACGCAGGTGAAATTCCTCGTCCTCACCGCGAACACCGGCCTCCACTTCAGGCCGCGGCACTCGATGAACGATCCGAGCACCGGCAACGGCCTCGGCATCGGCAACGAGTGGCGCTGGGCGGTCGGCGGCTTCATCCCGCTGAAGGACGGCAAGTACCGCATCGGCGCGACGATCTTCGGTCAGACCGGTATCGAGAAAGACAAGATCATCGGCGAGACCTTCTTCACGAAGCGCAACACGCCGATCGAGTTCAACGTCGAGGGCCGCATGCGCTTCGGTCCTGCCGATCACTGGTGGGTCGGCGCAGGCGCAGGCTCGTCGATCCTCCGCGGATACGGCGCGCCGGACCTCCGCGTGATTGGCCTCCTCGGAACCTACGTTCCGATCCTCGAGTCGGAGGCGAAGTCGCCGGAGCGTCGCGAAGCGCTGCGCGCGAAGTGGCGGCGCGAGGGCTTGTCCGATCGCGACAACGACGGCATCCCGGACGACATCGACGCGTGCCCGGACGAGCCCGAGGATCACAAGGGCAACGATCCGAACGACGGCTGCCCGTTGCTGCCCGATCGCGACGGCGACGGCATCCCCGACCAGTACGACAAGTGCCCGGATCAGCCGGAGGACAAGGACGGCATCGACGACGGCGACGGCTGCCCCGAGGACGACGCCGACAACGACGGCGTCCCCGACACGGTCGACCACTGCCCGAAGATGCCGGGCAAGCCGAGCAGCGATCCCAACAAGAACGGCTGCCCGACGTACATCCAGGAGGACGGCACCGTCGTCCGCGTGCTCCAGCAGGTGCACTTCGCGTTCGGTACGGCGAACATCCTGCCGGACAGCTTCCCGGTCCTGCAGGAAGTGGCCGACTACCTGAAGTCCAACAAGGCCATCAAGAAGATGAGCATCGAGGGCCACACGGACAACAAGGGCGCGCCGGACCTGAACAAGAAGCTCTCGCAGGCCCGCGCGAACTCCGTCATGAACTGGCTCGTGCAGCACGGCATCGAGCAAGGACGCCTCGAGGCTCACGGCTACGGCATGGAGCGGCCGATCGAGGACAACGACACCGAAGCAGGCCGCGCGAAGAACCGCCGCGTCGAGTTCAAGATCCTCGACCAAGAGGACACGAACCAGATCCAGAAGAAGTAGAGCTCACCGGGCTCGCGTGGACGGGCGAGGGGCAGCGCGCCTCTCGCCCGCCGCTAGGCGCCGCACTCTGCAGCGCTCGCACACAATCCGCGAGCGCTCAGCGGAGGCCGCCGGCGAAGACTTCGCAGACGTGGACGTTCCCCGATTCGTCCGTGACGACGCCCACGCCGAGATGGGTGTAGTCCGCACGCAATAGGTTCATCCGGTGCGATGGGCTCGCGTGCAGCGCGCGGTGCGCCAGCGCGACCGATCGCGCACGTGCGACGTTCTCTCCGACGATCTTTGCGGCGAGCCCGGCGGACTCGAAACGAAGCGCAAGGTCCCCGTCACCGAGGTCGTGAGCGACCGTTCGCGCATCTCTCATCTTCTCGGCATGAGCGAGCGCGAGCGCGTCGAGGCGCTCGTCGCGCACGAGCGGCGGCAGCGACTCGGACGCACGGAGTGCCGCGGTCATGCGCGCAACGGCGGCGGCATCTTCGCCGGCGACCGCATCCTCACCGGGTGCGGGGGAGGGCGCATCGTCATCCGTCGGCTCGACGTCGGCGAACACGCGTGTCTCGAGGACCGGCTGCGGGCCCGTCGCGAGCTCGGCGACGAGCTGCACGGTGAACGCGCCCGGTCGATCGAGCGCGAACCGCGCACGGACGCGCCCTCCTGCGCGATCGACGATCGACGTCGGCACGGTGCGCGGAAGCCCTCGCGGTCCGAGGACGACGAGCTTCGCGCTCGTCGCCGGAACATGAAGCGCCGCGGCGAACGTCAGCCACTCACCCGTGCGCGCGCGTGCGGGGAGGGGATCGAGGTCGGCGAGCGCCTCGACGGTGACGGCGACGAAGCGCTCGTTGCCCTCGTTCCCTGCTTCCGGCCGAGCGAGAGCGACACCGCAGCGTGTGCTCGGTCGCCGATCGGCCTCGAGCCGCGCGCGTACCGCGTCGTCGTCGATCGCACCGCGTCCCGACGCGGACACGATGCGCGGCCGGACGTGAGGCTCTCCCTGCGCGCGCAGGAGCGACGTGACGCGATCCGGATCGGGTGGGCCCATGCCGTGCGCACGTTCGCTCGCGAGCTTCGCTGCGACGCGCGCGAGCGCGCCGTCTGCCGCTCCACACGCAGACGTCAGCGCCCGGGTGCGCTCGTCGAGCGGCGTCGCCGGCCAGGGCGATCGCGCAATCTCCGGCCAGACGGGCGCGGGTGGGCTGTCATCCGCTCGCACGACGGCCGTGAGCGCTCGCCCCGGCTCGAGCTGCGTCGTCGTCCCGGCGCAGCCGGCAGTCACGCTCGAGAAGACGATCCCGGTCCTCAGGAGGTCGAGCGATGCGAGGCGCACGCCCCAGTCATACCGCGGAGTCTCGGCGCAGACGAGGATCTCGCCGTTAGGGGCACAAGCCGTCGCGACCGCGAGTCACGTCATTAGGTACGTGTGCGTTGAAGCGCGCTGCCCTTGTGAGCTGCGATGTGATCCGTCTTGTCGCTCTTGATCTCGTATTGGGGATCGTCTTTCGACGCGTGATGCAAGTGGCCCTTGTAATCGAAGTCTCTGGTGTGGACCGCGACGATCTTCCCTGACACGCGACCGGCCTCCGAATTCCAGCTTACGTGGTCCCCAACGTGGAATTTAGCCGCCATGTCGTCCTCCTGTTTTCTCCGGTCGTTCGTAGCTCTGAGCGCCATTAGCGGTCGAAGAGCAGATATCCAATCGAGGAGCTCGTGCAGTCGTGCTACTCGGCTTTGCTCCTCCCGTTCGTGGATTGCCTGTCTTCGGATCGAGGCAGAGCTTCGCCTCTTTGCCGTCCTTGTGGATCTCGGCTTCCCAGACCCCTGATAAGACTGCGATCGTTGCTCTCGGTCACCGCTGCATACCCGAGCTTGACGGCAAGCTCGCGCACCTCGCGAGACGGAGGAATGCAAGGCAGGATCCTGTGAACCGAGTGCCCGCCGTCCGGGTCACGTGACCGACCGCCCAGCTCACGTCCTCGCTGCGCCGCGGTCATCCATTCGACCAGGCGACGTCGAGAACGCGTCAATCGAGCTGTGGCTTCGGCGCGGCCAGCACCATCAGGGCCAGCGGCCTGTCTTCTCGCAGCGATCCCACTTGTCCGCAGCGAGGAACTTGCAGTCGCGATCGTCACGGCGGCAGAGCGCGTAGGCGCGGCCGTACATCTTCTTGCAGTACGCCTTCGTGTCCTCGCCAGCTGTCTTCGTCGCTCCGGGCGCGCTTGCGGGAACGGCGGGCAGGGGAGGCGCGGAAGCCGCAGGATGAGCGCTGGCCGTCTCGTGAAGGATGGGCTCCGGCGTTCGCGAGCTCACGGGAGTCGCTGCATCGACAGCCGACGGGGCCGACGAAGATGGATCATCCTTCGCGGCACAGCCCCGCGGCGCGGCCGCGACGAGTGCACACACGAACGCGAGCTCGATCTTCACAGGTCAGGCGGGGAGCAGCACGTCAGGCCGCCTTGCGGCGACGTTTTCGCTCCTCGCGCCGTGCGAGGGCGAAGCCCACGCGGACACCGAGGATGAAGCCTGCGGTGACCGCGAGGGCGATGAAGAGGCCCGACAGGAGAACCTCTCAGTTGACGGTGAAGCTCTTGCCGACGCGCACCGGCGCGCCGCCGAACGCGGGGACGCGAGCGCCGCGGTACTTGCCCGCGATGCATCCGCCGACCGGCGTACCCGGGAACGGGCCGCCGTCGATGACCGCCGACTGGACCGATCCGTCCGGCGCGAACGTGACGGTGACGTGGCCGGAGCCCGTCGGACCGTCCGGCTTCTTGCAGGACTGGACGTTCACGGCGCCGAGCGCCGCCGCGGCGGCGCCACGATCGAACGGAGCGGTCGATGCACCACCGCCGCCGCCGGACGGAGCTTCAGGCTTCTTGCCTGCAGCTTCGGCGAGCGCGCCGGAGAGATCCTTCGGTGCCGCCGGTGCAGGCGCCGGAGCCGGTGCTGCCGCGGCATGCTCGGTCTTCGCGACCGCGCCGCCGCCGCTCGCCGCCTTCGGCGCAGCGTTCACGGGGCCGGTCTTCGCCGCGTTGTTGCCCGTGCCTGGAGGCGGCGGCGTGTTGTCGTTGGCGGTCGGCGCCGTCACGCCCGACGGAGGCGTGCCCGTGTCGTTGGCGGCCACGGTGGTCGTGGGCTCCGGCGTCGCCGCGCTCGTCGTGGCGTTCGGACCCGTCTTCGAGGAGTCCTGCGCCGGCGTACGCGTGAGCGCGACCGCAGCGACGATCGCGATCGCGATGAACGCGCATCCGCCGAGGATGGCGAAGATGAGCGTCTTGTTCTGCTTCGGCTCCGAGCCCGCCGCGACCGCTCCGAGATCGACCGGCTCGAGGGGAGGAGGCGCAAGGATCGGAGCTGCGAGCGCCGCGCCGAACGCGCCGCCGCCGCTGAGGTTCATGATGTCGTCGACGCGTGCGCCGGTGTCCTTCTTCTTCTCGCCGGCATCCATGTTCGCGCTGAGCGCGCGGATGTCGATGAGGCCGGAGCCGTCCGCCGACGCCGTCGTGCGGTTGGTCGACGTCTCCTTCGGCTTGTCCGTGAGGGCCGAGAGCGAGAAGAGGACGCTGTTCTCGTTGCGCTGACCGGTGAGCTTGTCGGCCTGCTCCGTCGCGCCCGCCGCTCCGCCGCCGCCCATTCCACCGGTCGCGGCGCTCGTCATCACGTCGTCTTCTCCGCCCGCCTTCTCGACGTTGCCGAACAGGTCCGCACCCTGTGCACGGCCGCCTGCGCGTCGTGCTGCCGCCGGAGCAGGCTGCTCGACGGCGGCACCTGCGGCGCCACCGAAGAGAGCTGCGCTGCCATTACCGTTACCGTTACCGTTCGTGTGGGCCGAGGCTGCGAACGGGCTCTCCACCGGGCTCGCTGCAGGAGCCGCAAAGAGAGGAGCTGCTGCCGCGGGCGGAGGAACCGATTGCGGACGAACCGAGACCTCTTCGGCAACGCGCGAAGCGCCGGCGCCAGCGCCGAGCTTCACGGCTCCGTAGATCTGGTCGATCTCGCGGAGCGGGAGCCAGTCGGCCATCCCGTCCTTCCAGCAGTACGTCTCGTCGCTGATCACGCCGGCGCGATACTCGTTCGCGATCTCTGCGGCGGTCATCGTGCGTTGATCGCCGTCGGCGACGTTCACGGTCCACTGGTCGCTCGACTGATTCGCGTAGTCGAAGACGTGGGTGTCGGCGGCGTCCTCAGTGTGAGGCTGCTGCTCGTTGCCGTTGATCACAATCGTCGCGCTGCACTTCTTGCAGCGAATCTTGACGACCTTGCCCAGGACCTTCTCGTCCGCGATCGTGTATTTGGCCTGGCAAGACTGGCACTGGATCTTCATCGCGGAACCGTCCTTGGGGAGCGCGTGTTCGTGGTGAGGGAGCGCGCTTGCTCCGTTGATTCGTGCCGCGCGTGAGAGCGTGGCAGGCTGCTTCGCTCGCTCGGGAATTCAGCCAGTTTGTGTTGCATCGGGAGTATAGCGGGCGGCGATCGAACCGATCAAGCTACAGACCCACGACTTCGACGCGTTCGGATCGGGCCGCTTTGGGTGGTTCGATTGAAGGGTGCAGGATCCCGCCCTCGGTTTGGACGCAGAGCCATGACGGACGGTCTTCCTCATTTTCGAGCCGAGAAATCGAGTGCCTACACCTGAGTACTCGGCCCTCCTCGATCGTGTGTGCGAACGCACCCGGGACTCGTCTGTGGTCGCGCTTCGATAACGACAGCGCTAGTTGAGGAGCACGAGCACGGTCCCATCCTTGCCGCAGAACTCGGCGCCGCCGTCGAAGCGATCGCCGCACGTCGGGCAGATCTTGCCGCGGCTCGTGAGCGCGGGAGCGGCCGAGCGCTGGGCGATCGCTGCGTGCACGGGAGAAGGAAGGAGCTCCTCGTTGTCGTCGGGGCATACGCGGACGTCGGGGCCGAAGCCTTTGTTGCAGACCGGGCAGATGCCGCCACCGCGGATCGCCGAAGGCCCCGGTGCGAGCGGCGTCCCGTCGTGCGGGCAGAAGCGAGTGCCGGCCGGCTGCTCGCGACCGCACGATGCGCACACCATCTCGAGGCGAGGCGCTGCGGCAGCGCTCTGTCCCATCACGAGCGTCTTCGGCCGCTCCGCTGCAGAAGAAGTTGCTGCTGCGCGCGCGGCGGCGACGCTCTCCTCGTGCGCGCGCATCTGCGCGGCGTGCTCCGCCTCGCGACGGCGACGTCGATCGAGCACCTGCTGCACGCGCGCTTCGTGACGGAGCTCCGCTTCGCGCGTGAGCGCCTTTGCTCGGCGCGATCGCCTCACGAGAAAGAGGGCGACCACACCGAGGGCGACCAAGACGCCTCCGATGATCGCCATGAACATCATCCGGCGCTCGCGCGAATGGTCCTCGACGCGTCCTTCTCCGGCGCCGATCGACTGCGACGCGATCGTGACCGACGACACCTCGTCGTTCTCGCCGGCAGCATTGAGGCCCGATCGCGCGAGCAGCTCGTCGTACCGCGCAGGAGAGACGACCTCGACGACGACGCGCGCGTCCTTGCCTGCGGCCGTCGCGACGATCTCCACGTTCCCTTCCGGAGCGTCCTTCGTGACGGCCACACGCCCGGTTCCATCGACCGTCACGCCTTTGCCTTCGAATTCCGGCGCGACCTTCCACGTCGTCGGCGTGTGCGTCTCGCAGCCCCGCGCGTCGAGGACGAGCCCGCGGAACTTGAACGCTTCGCCCGTTCGCAGAAGCTTCTTCGACGGACGCACCTCGAGCTTCGACGGATCCCCGGGCACGCCGCAGACCGAAGGCCTCGGCGGATCCGGCTCCTTCGGCTTCGGCGGCTGGGTCGTCGCCGTCGCCGTCGGCGTCGCGTTGTCTTCGGAGACGAGGGTGAAGCTGCGGGTACGCTTCACGTCCGCGATGCAGCGCC
The DNA here is from genome assembly GCA_023402175.1 of Pseudomonadota bacterium. Lineage (GTDB taxonomy): Bacteria > Myxococcota_A > Polyangia > Polyangiales > Polyangiaceae > Labilithrix. Next base: position 28,207 of record JAEXCN010000559.1, read on the forward strand.
CGCTCTCGAGCGTGATCTCGTATCGACCGGTCTCGACGAGGTCGATCCGCTGGTCGCTGGTCGCGACGACGAGCGTGTTGAGGATCGTCTTGCGTGGGTCGGCGGGAGGCGTGACGCAGCGAGTCCGCCAGGTCTTGCCGTTCGGATCGCGCGAATGCGTCTCGCGCCCGAGCGTGGGCATCGGGTCGTAACACTGGTTCGTCCGATAGACACGGCCGCCGCCGACGAACGCGAGCTCGTCGCCCTCCATGCGGATGTCGATGATCTCCCCGCCGCCAGTGCTGGTCGACTGAGGAGGCGGCCCACATCCCGACTCGAGCCACTGCTGGACGGTGAAGTCCTCGCGAAGCGCGCTCTGCTTCCATCGCCCATCGAGCTTCGGCTCGGCGTGCGCCGTGCGAGCGCCAAAGAGAAAGAGAACGAGAACGAGGGCAGCCACCATCAGCGAAGTGGCCGTCACGTGAAGATGGGGCGCTCGGCGGGGGCTCATCGCGTGGACGATTGCGAGGTCGCTGTGAGTGTACCTATTTTCACTCGCACTTTCGCGTTGTGTTAGCGTCATCTCGTGCGCGAGTCGAAGGGCAGAGGGACGCTTCGCTTCATCCGCAATTCGAGCACGGGGACGTTGCGTGGCGCAGCATGCGTCGGCGCCGTCGTGGCTCTCGCCATGCTCGGGTTCGAGCAGGAGGCATCGGCTCAGCCGATTCCTTCGAACAACGGCGACGGATTCGATACGCATCTTTTCCGTCCTGCGCTCGATTCGAAGGGGTTCTTCCATACGAATGGAACGGACATCCTCGGAAAGAACGACATCAGCTTCGGCCTCGTCATCGACTACGGCCGCGGGCTCTTGCGCGTCGCCGACAAGGGGCAAGAGAGCGCGAACCTGATCGATCACTCGTTCCAGGGGACGTTCTCGTTCAACTACGGCATTGCGAACCTCCTCGTCGCGGGTCTCACGCTCCCGATGAACCTCGCCTCGGGCGAGGCGCAGTTCTCGGACCGCAGCACGCCTCCGGGGCCGACGATGGTCGGACCGATCGCGGGTGGCGGGACCGGCCAGCAGTGGGGACCGAACGTCCACGACTTCCAGAACGTCAGCTTCATCGCGGCGCACGCGAAGATGCGCATCCTCCGCGTCGAGAAGGGCTTCGGTCTCGCCGCTGCCGTGCAGCTCGGCATTCCCATCTCGGACGCGCCGAGGAACGCGGCGGGCGACCCGGGCTTCTGGTACTGGCCGCAGCTCATCGGCGAGAAGCGCTTCGGATCCATCGGCCAGTTCAAGATCGGCGCGAATGTCGGTTACCGCGGGCACAGCCCGAGCGACACGATCATCACGCTGAAGGACGGTGAGTTCCGCGACGGCAGCCGCGTCACGTACGGGCTCGGCCTCTCCTACCGCGTCCTCGAGTCGGTCGACGTCGTCGCCGACACGTACGGCACGTACCTCCTCAGCGACGCCGCGAGCAAGGTGAAGCCCTCGAACGAGGTCACCGGCGGCATCAAGGTGTTCGTCGAGCGTAACAGCTACCTGATGCTCGGCGCCGGCCCGCGCTACACGTCGGGCTTCGAGGCCGCGGACTTCCGCGCGTTCGTCGGCTTCATCTTCGAGCCGTCGATCGGCGATCGCGACGGCGACGGCATCAAGGACGACATCGACAAGTGCCCGGACCAGCCCGAGGACTACGACGGGTTCCAGGACGAGGACGGCTGCCCGGATCCGGACAACGACAACGACGGCATCCTCGACAAGGATGATCGCTGCCCGAACGAGCCCGAGGATCGCGACGGCGATCAGGACGAGGACGGCTGCCCCGAAGGGTCCGACGGCGACCGCGACGGCGACGGCATCCTCGACTCGAAGGACAAGTGCCCCGACGATCCGGAGGACAAGGACGGCTTCCAGGATCAGGACGGCTGCCCCGATCCCGACAACGACATGGACGGGATCCCGGACAAGAAGGACATGTGTCCGAACGATCCGGAGGACAAGGACGGCTTCGAGGACCAGGACGGCTGCCCCGATCCCGACAACGACAAGGACGGCATCCTCGACGTCGTCGACAAGTGTCCGAACGAGCCCGAGACGTACAACGGGTTCGAGGACGAGGACGGCTGCCCCGACAAGGGACTCGTCATCATCGACAAGGACAACATCCT
>JAEXCN010000571.1 GCA_023402175.1 Pseudomonadota bacterium
GAGCCACACGCCTCGCAGCGTGAACGGGGACGAGGCGTCCTGAGCCTCGAGGTCGGCCTTCTCCCACTTGGCGCCGTCGTAGTGGAGGATCGTCCCGGCCGTTCCCACGGCCCACACGTCGTTCGCGCTCGAGCCCCAGATGGAGCTGAAGGTCACGCGATTGTCGACCGGGATCACCGCCGCGCAGATCCCCGAGGCGCTACAGGAGCCGGCCTCGACGCCGGCGTCCACGGGGGGCGCCTCGGCATCGATCGGTGCACCGTCGCCGCTCGCATCGTCGCCCGGGATCACCTGCGGTTCGTCCGGGCGCGGGGGCTCGAGCTCACCCTCGGAGGCGCACGCGACCGCGACGACGGCGAGCGTGACCGCCGCCGTCGTGATGAGCAGCGTGACCGGCCAGCGCCGGGGCGCTGCGGCTGCCTTCACGGCTTCCGCCTTCATCATTTCACCTCGCAAGGCTTCATCGTGCACTGCCCATTGACGCAGGCCTGTCCCTCGATGGCGTTGCACCGGATGCCGCAACCACCGCAGTTGAGCGGGTCATCGAGGAGCCTCGTCTCGCAACCGTTCTTGGTGTCGCCGTCGCAGTCGCCCCAGTTCGGCGAGCAGCGGTACCCGCAGAGTCCCTGCGAGCAGGTCGGCCGTCCATGCGCCGGATCGGGGTCGCCGCCGACCCCGACGGTGTTGAGCGAGCGCCGGTCGCCGGGACACTGGTACGAGCAGACTCCGCAGTTGTCGATGTCGTCGCCGACCTGGACGCACTTCAAGGTCGTCGTCCCGCACAGCACGAGGCCCGGCGGGCAGAGACACTTGCCGGCGGCGCACGTCTGCCCGGGGTCGCACTTGATCCCGCAGCCGCCGCAGTTGTTCGGGTCGGTGGCTCCGAACACCTCGCAGCCGTTGCCGTCCTCGTTCTCGAGGTCGCCGTTGCAGTCGTAGCGATTGGGAATGCAGCTGAGCTTCCCGCACTCGCCGCCGCGACAGGATCGCTGCGCGCCCCATGCCGGTGGCGGCGGCGTTGCGGGCGGGCAGACGTTGCCGCACGCCCCGCAGTTCTTGTTGTCGGCGCTCAAGTTCGCGCAGCTCCCGCTGGCGGCGCAATACGTCATCGGAGGAGCGCACCCGCACTTCCCGTCGATGCAGATGTCGTCGCACTTCACGCCGCAGGCGCCGCAGTTGTCCTTGTTGTTGTCGACCCTCGTCTCGCAGCCGTCTTCGGGTGCTCCGTTGCAATCGGCCCGAGACGCAAGGCACGCGAGCTTGCAGCTCCCTGCGATGCATGTCGTGAACCCGTTGAACTCGCTGATGTACGCGGACGAGCGCGGGCAGTGGGTCCCGCAGGCGCCGCAGTTGTCGTCGTCGGAGAGCAGATCGACCGCGCACGGGAACGGGTTGTTGGGGCACGTCGTCCGTCCGACGGGGCACTCGTTCGACGGGCAAAGGCCGACGGTGGAGGCATCGGAGCTCACCGGCGGAGTGGCGCCCGCCTCGGCGTTGCCGAAGCTGGGCTCGTTGACCTCGTCCTCGTGATCCGTCGCGAGCACCTCGCGCTTCGAGCTGCAGCCGCTCGCCAGGACGGTGACGAACGTCGCGAACGTGAAGAACGAGACGGCGCGGAGCCGAAGCGACGGACCCATACCTTACTGTGTCCATCCGCGGCGACGAGCGATCACGAGGGTGAGCAAGCTCGAACATTTTTCTTCGACGTGGCTTCGGTCCGAGCCGGCGATCGAGCGTCAGAAGCGACGCCGCGACTGCCCGGCCCCGTTCATCATCGTGCACCGTGAGCGGCGCCTTCGTTTCGGTGAGACCGCGCACGAAGGGGCGCAGAACACCGGTCATGAGCTGGGGCACCTTGACGCTCCCGAGCACGGGCTTGATGCGCCTAGGATCATCCTTCGTCCTCCTACGGGTGCAGGCGAGCTGCGGCGACGACGAATGCGCCAGCGAAGACGACGAGTGCCACTCAATTGAGGATGATGCATGACGAAACAAGTTCTGTTCATACAAGGCGCAGGCCAGGGGGCTCATGAAGAAGACAAGGAGCTCGCCGACGAGCTTCAGGAGTTGCTCGGTCCGGAATACGAAGTTCGATGTCCCGAAATGCCGGACGAAAAGAATGCTCCGTATGAGCAATGGAAGCGCGCGATCGAGCAAGAGCTAGCCAAGATGAAGGGTCCGGTCATCCTCATCGGACATTCGGTAGGCGGTTCGGTGCTCATCAAATGCATGAGTGAAGTCAAGACGGACGACCGCATTGTCGGCCTCGCCTTGCTTGCGACGCCATTTTGGGGTGGCGACGGCTGGCTATACGAAGGGTACGAGAAGCTAGAGTTGGCCAAGGGGTTCGCTGCCAAGCTCCCCAAGAGTGCACGCCTGTTTCTTTACCAAAGTACCGATGACGAAATTGTGCCCTTTGCCCACCTCGCCCTCTATGCCCAAGTATTGCCGGGCGCCACAGTTCGCGAGCTGAGCAAAGGCGGCCATCAGCTGAACGGCGTCTTGCCTGTCGTTGCCAAGGACATACGAACCATTGCCCATGAGGCAAGGAACCAACGCGGGAGCTGACGCCCGCTTCCGGCATCTCGAGATCGAAGTCGATCCGACGACCTGCAAAGCATCACTTGGGTACGGGCACGATCACGTCGTTGATGGGTAGAACCCCCATGCCGGCAGGAAAGGCGTACGAGACGGAGTCCGTGGGGTGCCCGTTGAACATCGCGAGCTGTCGCGTCAATCGCGAGGGCGATCGCGAGCCCGAGGGCACGCGTCAGCTGTGGACATGCGGCCGTCGACGGGAATACCGCGCTCGGAAACGATCGTCGGCCGAGTACGTCTCCGTTCCAGAGGAGGAGAACGTCGATCCCCTCGGAATGTCGGTCCACGACGATGCCGATGCTCCTGGCGATCAGGTCACGCTCGAGCCACTTCGCGATCTCGCTCGCAAGCGGCTCCTGCTCGGGACAGCTCGCTTCTCCTTGCACCACGAGAGCGCGCGCGGAGCGGTTGCACCTCGGACGCATCGGCATGCGCCGAAACGGCGAGGCCAGCGAGCATGCCCCCGAAGCAGAGCGCCTTCTTCCTCGAAACCACGGTGGCGAGTCCCTAGCGGCGCTCCCAAGCGCGACGTATCGCGAGAGGGAGAGCGCGCGAGATCAGGGCACGGCGCCTCCGCGCTCGAGCGCGGTCGCCCGGCTTGCGGTGGCTGGGAACGCCTCGAGGAGCGCTCGCCACGCCGCGCGTTCGTCCTTGCGACGTCCGAGCGCCTGGAGGCTCTGCGCTCGGCCGATGAGCGCTTGCTCTCGAAGCGAACCCTGCGGTGCCTCCGCGAGGTAGGCATCGAACGACGAGAGCGCATCCACGGCGGCGCCGCGCGCGAGCAGCATGCGCCCGAGGATGATCCGTGAGGTCTCTGCTTCGCGGGTGTCCGGATGCGTCTGGACGAGGCTCCGATACAGCTTCTCGGCATCCCCGTAATCAGCGCGCCGGCGCGCCGTGTTCGCGCGCTCGAAGAGAGCTGCGGGATCTTCGCGCGCGTCGGGCGCGGGCCCGATCGCGAGCCGCTGCACGTCGTCTCCTCGCGACGTAGAGGGCGCGGTCGCCTTGGCCGAGACCGGAGCATGCTTCGCATCGACCGCGTCCGGCAAGCTCGTGACGGCCACGCCCGAAGGAGCCGAAGCGGGCTCGGCGCGCGCGACGTCGTTCGAATGCGGAGCAGCGTGGGCGCCTGCGGTCGTGCTCGCCGGCGCGGGCGCAAGGGGTGGCTCCACCGCCCGCTCGTGCGTCCCGACCCAACCGAATGCGACCACTGCGGCGATCGCTGCCGCCGCGGTCCCGACCGAAGCGGCCCGCATCGTACCAAGAGCGGACTTCGGCGCCGGCGGTTGCGGAGGTGGCTCCGGGGGAGCCGGGAGCGCGCCGGCGATCGCGGCCTCGACGAGCCGATCGATGCGCCCGTTCGCCTTCGCATGAGCGAGCGCGTCGCGCCCGTACGCGGCGAGCCGTCGCTCTGCTGCCGTCAGCTTGGAATCGACGTCACTCATCGCTGGATCCCTCGTTCGTGCGCGCGAGCCCGCGCTCTTCGGCGAGCTCCACCAGGTGCGGGTCGCTCTCGATGCGGCGGCGCAGCGCTTCGCGCGCAAGCCGAAGGCGGCTCCGCACCGTGTTCACGGGAACGCCGGTCTCCGCGGCCACCTCTGCGAGCTCGTACTCGAGCACCACGCGGAGCAGCAGCGTTTCGGCTTGTTCCTCGGGAAGCGTCTGCAAGAGCTCGCTCAAGACACGCACCAAGCTCCCGTCCACCGTATCCGCGTCGCAGATCGGCTCCTCGCCGGGCTCGAGGCTCTCGCTCGTGCGGATCTTGTCGACGAGACGCACCGCTCGCTTGTCGCTGCGCCGCAGGGCGAGCGCCGTTCGCGACACGATGCGCATCGCGAACGAGCGGAAGCCGCCGTCGCCCCTGAATGCGCCGAGCTGTTTGATGACGGTGAGCGTGCCCACCTGTACGGCGTCGTCGACCTCCAGATGATGCTCGCCGAGGATGCTGACGGCGACGCGGAAAGCGTCCGGCATGAGCGACTCGACGATCTGCCGGATCGCGTTCGGATCCCCCGCCTTTGCGGCCTCGAGCGGAACCTCCATCGTCGAACGAGCGCGCGCAAGATCGGCGCCTGCCGCTCGATCCCCTGCCTGCGACGGCCGGACCGCGGACTCGGGCGGTGCCGTCCTCGTGCTTTCGATGCAGGAGCTCGGCACCGCGCGCTCGGGACCCGCCGCAGCTTGCTCGCCCGAGAGCGCGAGGATCGCTCGATCGTGCGCTCGCCGCAGCGCGACGGAGCTCATCGGACCGCCGTATCGACCGAGTTGAGCTTACGAATGGCAGAGCCGCCCGGATAGCCGTAGCTCGCGGCGAAGCCCGTGCCCCAGACCGTGACGCCAAAAGCTCCCCGGCTCTGGAGCTCGTGGCGGCCCGCCCCGCACGTGCCCGACCCGATCGCCTGCGATGTGCCGTGCTTCGTGAGGCGGACGCGGGCCATCTCGTACTTGCCGGACGTGCCCACGGGCGTCCAGCCCTCGAGCGTCCCGGCGCAGTCGAGCGTCACCGGTGCGAAGTCCTTGCCCTCCTCGCGCGAGCGCACGATCACGAGCTGCGAGTTCGGGTACGTCGGATCGGCGAAGAAGACGTAGCGATCGAGATACTGCTCCGAGGGGACGACCGGGACGATCTCCGGATCGCCGTCGCCGAGCTCCGTCTGCTGCCACGTCCAGCCGTTCATGTACGCGTACACGGCGAAGGGATGCTCCGCGTCCTGGCTGCGCACGACATACGGATAGCGGCTCGTGAAGAGGCCGATCTCTCCGGCGGCGAGCGTGCGCGGCGCTCCCTCCGGGCGGTCGGGCTCGTAGGTCAGCTCGGTGCCGTCCACGGCGCCGACGATCCGGTAGTGGTACTCCTCCGGAAGCTCACCGGCGAGGCGCGACAGATGGGGAGCGACCGCGTACTCGCGTCCCCACGACTGGATCGGAAAGAGCTGGAACTGCGAGGCGTCGCACGCGCCCGCGCCGCTCGGAACGAGCATGCACTCGTGTCCGCCCCACACGGCGATGTTCTTGTTCGCCGAGATGATGCTGCCCGTGAGCTCCTCGGGCTGAACGAGCTGAATCACCTCGCCGCGATCGAGCTTCCACGTGCGTGACTTGCCCTTCTCTGCGCCCTCGATGCCGCCGCCTCCCTGGACGTTGGTCTTCCCGACGATCGTGACCTCGGTGCCGTCCTCCGCCGCGACGATCTGCGTCGTCGGATAGGCCGTCAGGCCGAACGACGTGATGCGCTCCCAGGAGTTGGTGACGACGTAGCCCGGCTTCCACGCCGCGACGGGAAGGAGAAGCGTCGCGGACGGCACGTAGCTCTTCGCGCCGCCGAAGGGGTACATGCTGTACGCGCTGACGGGCGCCGACGTGCGGAAGCGGAACGACGCGCCTCGTCCCGTGCCCGGGATCGACGTGGTGCCGACGACGGCGGGCGTCACGCCCTCGGGGCAGGCGATGAAGTTCCTCCCGCGCGCCCTGTCGGATTGGGCGAGGAACAGGACGGCGACCTCCCCCGGCTGGAGCTCGCCGCTGAACGGCTCGTAGGCGACCTCGTCGGCCTTGGTGCGGACGATCCTGCCGGCGCGCATGACGTCGAGCGGCTTGCCGTCGTACTCCGCCTCGATGCGCGCGGACGTCGCCCACGTGTTCGTCAAGAACGCGGCGAAGCACGAGCCTTCGTCGTCCTGGGTCGAACGGCCCAGCGGGACCGTCATGAATTCGCAGCCGACCGACGCCCCGCTGCTCACGGCGGCGCTGCACGCCGGCACGCATTTGCCTTCGGCGCATCCTTCCTCGGGCGCGCACTCCGTGACCACCTTCGACTCGTCGCACGCATCGACGACCGAACGCAGATCGCGCGAGCAAGTCATCCGCCCTGCACACGCGGCCGGAGCCGGAGCGTCCGGCCCCGCATCCGAGCTCGTGTCGAAGGAGCCGCCGGGCGTGGCGAACTTCGCGCGATCGTCGCTGCACGCCACGGAGACCAGCGTCGCGGCGATGAGGCATCCGCCCGCGGCGAACGTCCATCGGATCATCGAATCACCTCCGGCTCCGGATGTGCATCGGAGTCCATCGTTCCTCGGCCGAGCTCGCCGTAGACGTTGGCTCCCCAGCAGGTCACCGTTCCGTCCTCGAGCGACGCACACGTCGATTTGTCGGTCGTCGCGAACGACACCACACGCGCGACCGGCATCTCGAGCGGATGCGCGGCGGCCGCGACTTCGTACGGCGACAGCGCGAGCGCGCCGCTCGCGTTGTAGCCCCACCGGAAGAGCCGCCCGTTCGCGAGCAGCGCGCCGCCCTGCTCGTTCGCTCCCGAGATCGCGGCTTGGACGACCTCGCTGCTCGACGGGAGATAGAGCGTCCCGACCTGCGGACGCCAGCGCACGAGGAGGCCGTCCGAGAGGTATACAAACGCGAAGGCGGCGGCGACATTCGACACCTCGCGCGGGCGAGGCGTCGGCGTCGTGACGGAGCTCTCTCCGGCGGGAAATTCGCCGATGCTCGCGAGTACCCCACCCTCGAGCAGCGCGACGATCGTGTCCTTGTTCGTCCACGTCGCGATGGCGAGCCCCTTCACCGGCGCGACGAACGATGCGACGACCTGCGGAGCGAACGTGCTCGTGCCTCCGGCGTCGACGCCGAGGTTGATCGTCGTGTCGCCCCAGCAGTAGAGCGCGCCGTCCGACGAGGCGATCGCGCACGCCGTGCGGTAGCCGAGCTCGACGCGATCGACCGGCGGGAGCCCCTCGACGCGCGTCGGTACGGGAAGGCGCGGCTCGCTCCGCGGGCGCCCGAGCTGTCCGAAGTCGTTGCGCCCCCAGCAGTAGACCGATCCGTCCGCGGTGCGCGCACACGTCCCGTAGTTCGGCCCGACGCTGATCTGCGTGACGTCGGCGAGCCCGACGACGGGCGCGGCGGTCGCGCCGTCGATCGCTGCCGTGAGGTCACCACGGCCGAGCGCGCCGTCGTTCGTCGCGATCGTTTCGGGCCCGACGCTCGACGCGAGAGGGCCGAGCGAGTCGCGGCCCCAGCAGCGAACGGACCCGCCCTCGAGCAAGCCGCAGTAGTGATGCCCGCCGTTGCCGCTCACGGCGCGATAGCAGGGATCGCCCGCGCACTTCACCTCGAGGCGCTTCGTTGGGCCGGCGTCGACCGGAGCTCCGGCCTCGGCCGGCGGATCGTCCGGCGTGGGCGCCGCGTCGACCGGAGGCGTGCCGCCGTCCGACTCGACGGGCGGCGCGTTCGGCTCGATGGCGCTCTCGGAGCACGCGATCGCGGCGAGCGCGCCGGCGATGACGAAGAGCAGGATGCGCGTGCGCTTCATGGCTGACTGGCTCCACTGGCCTTCGTGCGTCGCGCGGCGAACCCCGTCGTCGGGAAGCCGACGCCCTGGGGCACGGCCTCACCGACGATCCAGGCCTCGTCCTTGCTCGCAGCCCAGATGCTGCGAACGAGGCCGGTCGGCAGACCTCCGAGCGAGGTCGACACCGGCTCGAGCTTCGTTCCGTCCCACCGGCACACGGCCTTGCCGTTCGACATCCACGTCGTGGTCTCCGACACGGGCCACGCGATCTTGCTCCCGCACGGCGAGAGCGCGGTCACCTGCTGACGAAGGAGCACGTCGCCGATCGCTCCGTCCTCGACGGGAAGGAGCGCGATGCCCGACATCGGGCCGCCGGGGCCGGGCTCCGTGGTCGAGAGCCAGAGCCGCCGCTGGCCGGCAGCCGGCGTTCCGGTGAGCCCGTCGATCGACATCTCGTCGGGGAACGGAAGCACGGTGATCGTCCAGGCTTCGCCGTCGAAGTGGGCGAGCAGCGGCGGCGCCTTCAGCATGCCGCCGAAGAGCGACCCTTCCTTGCCGGCGGCATAGACGTCGTCGGGAGCGAAGCCCCAGACGCTCGTCCACATGTAATTCTTCGTGTCCGAAGGAGATGCCTTGGGAACGAAGTCGTCGCGTCCGATGCCGCCGGTACCGTTCTCGTAGATCCGCGTGAGCGTGCCGTTGTTGGCGGCGATCCATGCGGCGTCCGCCGAAGGCGTGACCCACAACGACGACGATCGCACGTTGGTCGGAACCTCGTAGAAGCGAGGGGCTCCTCCGTCGACGCTCGCGTATCGGACGAGCACGATCATCGCGTTGTCGTCCTTCGCGATGGCCAACACGTTGTCGGGCTGCGTCGCCCAGATCGAGGCGAACGTGATGCTCGCCGGCGTGGTCCCGGCGTATTCGTACACCTGCTCCCAGCGCGTCCCGCGAAACCGAAGGATGGAGCTCGCTCCTACCGCCCACACGTCGTCGGGCGACGATCCGGAGACGCCCACGAGCGGCGCCTGGAGCGGCACAGGCTCGAAGCAGAAGCCGCCGACGCTGCATGCGCCCGTCACGACGCCGTCGAAGGCGACGTCATCGATCGCGTCCGCCGCCGCGTCGCGCTCGTCGGCGGCAGCATCGGGAAGCGTTTGGTCGGAACCGGCGTCGGGCTCCGTCGCCTGCTCACGTCCGAGCTCCACGCTCGTCGCGCAAGCGAAGAGGAAGGTGATGGCCAGCGCGCCACCGGCGCCGCTCGCGGTCGCGAACCTGCTCATGCTCATGGCCCGGTCCTCTCGAGATGCAGCATCACTCCGGCACCCGCGAACCAGACGTCGTTCGGGGAGCTGCCCCATACGCTGAAGAGGCGAGGTCGATCCGCGAGCGCATCGAGCGGCGTCGCCACCTTCGTCCAGGTCGCTCCGTCCCAGTGGATGATCGTGCCCTGCTCGCCGACGGCCCAGACGTCCGCGGCGTCGAAGCCGAATACGCCGTAGAGGTCGCTGTCGAGCTCGGTCTCGACGATCGTGAGCAGCGGCGTGCCGGTGGTCGAGGCATGGCGCAGGATGCCGTTCTCGCCGACGATCCAGACGTCGGTCTCGTTCGCCCAGACGCCGTAGAGCTGCCTCGTCGTCCGGCTGTCGAGCTCGTCGGCTCGCCACGTGGGCGCGCCGCCGTCGACGACCGGCGGGACCGCCACCGCACGAAGCACGCGGTTGGCGCCGACACCCCAGGCCTCGTCGGTGCGCCCGACGGCGACGGCGGCGAGCGAGATCGACGTGGAACCCAGCGTCTGCGTTGCGCTCGGTCCGGCGTCGACCCATGCTCCGAGCCTCGCGAGCGGCGCTCCGCTCGCCGACGCGCGCTGGCGCGTCATCCAGATCGTGCCGTCCTTGCCGCGGATCGCCGACGGGACGGGCGTGTTGCTCGCGTACGTGTAGCGCTTCCACTCCGTCGTCGCGGGCCCGCTCCATCCTGTCGTGTGGCGCAAGCTCAGTCCGTCGAGGATCCAGACGTCGTCGGGGCGCTCGAGCCACACGCCTCGCAGCGTGAACGGCGACGCGGCGTCCTGAGCCTCGAGCTCGGCGCGTTCCCACTTGGCGCCGTCGTAATGAAGGATCGTCCCGGCGGTTCCGACGGCCCATACGTCGCTCGGACCGGACCCCCACACGGACGTGAGGCTGACGCGGCCGTCGACGGGAATCGAAGCGGTGCAGATCCCGGAGGTGCTGCACCCGGAGCCCGCGTCGGCGCCACCTTCGGCCTCGGCGTCGAGCTCGGAGGTCGGAGCGGAATCGCCTGAAGCATCGGTGCCCGGGACGACCTGCGGTTCATCGGAAGGGGTGGGCTCGAGTGTGTCCTCATGGGCGCACGCGATCCCGATCGAGGCGAGCGCGACTGCTGCAGGCAGCAGCGCCGCCACCACGGTCCGGCGGCGTCCGGCGGAGCCGTTCACGGATGTGGACTTCATCATCGGACCTCGCAGGGCTTCATCGTGCACTGCCCGTTGACGCACGCCTGGTTCTCGACGCCATTGCATCGGATCCCGCAGCCACCGCAGTTGAGCGGGTCGTCGAGCAGGCTCGTCTCGCAGCCGTTGCCGATGTTGCCGTCGCAGTCGCCGAAGCTCGGCGAGCAGCGGTACCCGCAGACGCCCTGCTCGCACGTCGGGCGGCCGTGCGCCGGATCTGGCTCGGAGGCGGCACCGAGCACGAAGAGCGAGCGTCGATCGCCCGGGCACTGGTAAGAGCACACTCCGCAGCTGTCGATGTCGCTGCCGACGTCGACGCACTTCGAGGTTCCGCAGAGCACGGTCCCGGAAGGGCAGAGGCACTGCCCGCCGTAGCAGGTCTGTCCGGGACCGCACTGTTTCCCGCAGCCGCCGCAGTTGTTCGGGTCGTTCGCGCCGTTGATCTCGCAACCGTTTCCGTCAGGTTGATCGAGGTCGCCGTTGCAGTCGAAGCGCAGGTTGTTGCAGACGAGCTGGTTGCACTTCCCCGAGGCGCACGCGCGCTGCGCGCCCCACGAGAACGGCGGCTGCGCGACGCTCGGACAAACGTTGCCGCATGCCCCGCAGTTGGCGTCGTCGTTGTTCAGGTTCTTGCACTCGCCGCTCGCCGTGCAGAATGTCTCGACGCCCGTGCACCCGCACACGCCATTGATGCAGATGTCGGCGCACTTCACGCCGCAACCACCGCAGTTGTTCTTGTCGACGTCGATGTTGGTCTCGCAGCCGTCCTCGGGCAGGCCGTTGCAATCGGCCTTGTAGGAGAGGCAAACGCGCCGACACGCGCCCTCGATGCACTTCGTGTACGCGCCGAACTCGGTCATGTACGAATTCGAGCGCGGACAGTGGCGACCGCATGCGCCGCAGTTGTCGTCGTCCGAGAGGAGATCGACTGCGCACGGGAACGGGTTGTTGGGGCACGTCGTCCGGCCCTCGGGGCACACGTTCGACGGGCAAAGGCCGACCGTGGAAGCATCGGGGCCCACCGGCGCGGCGCCCGCCTCGGTGCTGCCGAAATCGGGCTCGTGGACTGGGTCCTCGTGATCCGTCGCGAGGACCTCGCGCTTCGAACCGCAGCCGCTCGCCAGCACCGCGGCGAGCGTCGCGCACGTGAAGAACGAGGCGGCATGTAGCCGAAACGACCGACCCATGACTTAAAGAGTCCATTCACGCGCTCGAGCGATCACGACGTGGACAAGCTCAAGCACGATTTTTCTCCGCCGGCGCCGTCCCCGCGCCGAACGGCGAGCAAGCCTCAAAAGCGGACGCCGATCCCCAAGCGGCCGACGAGGCGCAGCGAGTGCGGAGAGAGCAGGACGAAGTCACGGCCGCGGGTGTCCTCTACGACATAGTCCGACGTCGCGAGCGGAAGCTCGATCCCGGCGGTGGCGATCGCGGCCAGCCGCGGCACCAGCTCCACGCGAAGACCTCCGGCAACGTCGAGGACGGGGAGGGCGTCGACGAACGCTCTTCGGCGAGGCTCGCTCGTCGGCCGGAGCGGCGTGGTGCTCACGTCCACGACATCGAGCGCAGCTCCCGCGGAGGTTCGGAAGGCGATCCCGGAGGCGATCGGCATCTCGCCCACGACGGAGATGCGGAGCGAGCGCTGGGCGAAGCGTGCCGCCACCGGCTGTGTCGTGACGATGATGGCGGACCGCTGCTCGAACGCGAGCGCGCCGCCGACCCGGATGCCGCCCCGCTCCGTCGAGAGTGCGAGCGCGGCACCGGTCCCGAGCACCGCGGGCACGACGCTGGCGTAGGTTCGGACCGCACCGTTGGTCTCGAGCTCCAGCGCCATCGCACGGGCAGGGGGCCGAGTCGGCGACGGAGCGCGGGCGGGAGCTCGTTCTTTCGGCGGAGGCTGCGGCTCGCCGATGTCTTCCCCCCGCGCGATGGCTTCCACGGTGTAGACGACGATGTGGCTCACCTCCTCGCGAACGATCTCGTCGATCCCCTGCGGTATCGGAAGCTCTCGCACGAGCACGCGGCGGCGCCGCGGATCGACGATGCGCAGCCCGAGAGCTCCCTCGCGTCCGAGATCGAGCTGGACGAGGGCGATGAGGTCTTCGCGCGCACTCGTCTCCGAGCCGTCGCTCGCGCGTTCGGCCTCGACCCGAGCGAAATGGGTGCTCAGGTGGAGGCCCGTCAGTAGCTCCGAGATCGACGCCTCGAGCGCGGGATCGCCGCTACCGACGATCGTGACATCGACATCGGAGCCCGTGCGCTCGTCTGCACGCGCGACCGAAGCGGAGAGCGCCAACAGCGTGAGCGCGCCGACACCGACGCGTGCCGTTCGCTTCACGACACGCTGTACGAGCTGCCACACCGGCACGACATGCTACTGCACTCTCGGCCTGGAACGGGCGCGCGGTCGGCGCCGAGCGTAGGCCGAGAGAATGCCGCGCTCGCGCGGCGCTCGCGCGTCAGAGCGCGATCTTCCAGCTGCTCGTCTCGCCCGCGTCGAAGATCTCGACGCCGACCGTGCCGAGCTCCTTGCGAATCGCATCGGCCTTCGCGAAGTCCTTCGCCTTCCGCGCGTCCGAGCGCTCGTCGACCTTCGCATCGATCGTGCTCGCGTCGAGCCCGCGGAGGCGGAGCCGGCGCTCCTTCGTGCGCTTCCAGTAAGCGTCGGAGGCCGCCTGCATCAGGCCGAGTGGTACGCAGGCAGCGTCGAGCGCGCGCACCGCCGCGGCGGCGAGCTTCTTGACGGTGTCGTACTTCGCTGGATCCTTCTTCAGCTTCGACGCCTGCATCACGATCTCGTTGCCGGCCTTGCCGAGCTCGGCGAGGACGCTGAGCGCGACGGGCGTGTTGAGATCGCGATCGAGCGCTTCGAGCACCTTTTCCGGCGCTTCGGAGACGACCTTCGCCTGACCCTGGAGGACGTCTTTCGACTCCGCCGAAGGCTCGCTGTCGCCCGCGAGGCTCACGAGCGCGTCGCGCGTCGCATAGAGATAATCCATGCGCCGCTCCGCCTCGTCGAGGCCGGGGAAGGTGACACGTCCGTCGGGATGTTTCTCGACGTCGAACGAGAGCGGACCGCGGTAGTGCGTGCCGAGGACGAAGTAGCGGTAGCCCTCGGGATCGTTCTTGTCGAGGACGTCCTTGATCGTGACGAAGTTGCCGAGCGACTTCGCCATCTTCTCGCTGTCGATCTCGAGAAAGCCGCCGTGCATCCAGTAGCGGGAGAACTTCTTGCCGCTCGAGGCCTCGCTCTGCGCGATCTCGTTCTCGTGGTGCGGGAAGACGAGGTCCATGCCCCCACCGTGGATGTCGATCTGCTCGCCGAGGATCTTCGCGGCCATCGCGGAGCACTCGATGTGCCATCCCGGACGGCCCTTGCCCCAGGGGCTGTCGAACCCGAAGCCCTCGGGCCCGGCGGCCTTCCACAGCGCAAAATCGAGCGGATCGCGCTTCACGTCGGCTGCGCCTTCCGCGAGGCGCTCGCTCGCGCCCGCACGGAGGTCGTCGAGGTTGCGGCGCGAGAGCTTGCCGTAGCCCGGGAAGTTGCGGACCGCGTAGTAGACGTCCTTGCCTTGCGGCGTGTCGACGGCGTACGCGTGGCCCTTGTCGATGAGCTTTTGCGTGATCTCGATGATGCCGTCGATCGTCGTCGAGACGCGCGGCATGGCGGTGGGCTTGGAGCAGCCGATGGCGGCGAGGTGCTCGTCCGCGAGCTCGCCCATCCGCTTCGAGAGCGCGAGCGGATCTTCGCCCCGCTCTTTCGCGCGGTTGACGATCTTGTCGTCGACGTCGGTGACGTTCTGGCAGTGGCTGACCTCGAAGCCGCGGGCCCGGAGAAAACGCACGAGCACGTCGAACGTCGTGTACGTCCGGCCATGGCCCGCGTGCGCGAGGTCGTAAACCGTGATGCCGCAGACGTAGAGCTTCACCTTCCCCGGCTCGTGGGGGACGAAGTCCTCAATTTTCTGCGTGAGTGTGTTGTACAGGCGCACCGGCATCGGGGCGGAGAGATTACCTCTATTTCGCGCGCGGGCGGTGCTATCTGATCGCCCCCGATGCGGCTTGGGCTTCGCTTCATGGTGGGGCTCTTCCTCGTCACGGCAAGTCTTGCCGCGTGCGGAGGAGGACAGTCCCGCGGATCGTTCGATGGCAACGTCTACCGGAACGGTGCGATCGCGTTCAGGCTCCCGGATCCGCCGGCGGGCTGGAGGCGCGTCGACGTCGACGACGCGAGCGTCGCGTTTCGCGACGACGAGCACGCTGCCTCGGTGCTCCTCAACGCGCGCTGTCTGTCCGCCGACGACCGCACGCCGCTCGTCGCCCTCACGAACCACCTCCTCATCGGTGCCACGGAGCGCGAGTACCTCAGCCAGGAGACGGAGCCGTTCGACGGGCGCGAGGCGCTGCACACGAAGCTCAAGGCCAAGTGGGACGGCGTTCCGATGCTGATCGACGTCTACGTCCTCTCGAAGGACGGCTGCGTCTACGACTTCGTCTATTTCGGATCCCCGAACGGCTTCGAGCGCGGAGCGCCGGCGTTCGAGTCGTTCGTCCGCGGGTTCCGGACGCTCCCTGGCTCCGGAGTCGTCGGATGACCGAGCGCGAGCCGCCCCCGGCCTCGAGCTCCCGCGCGCTCGGCGACAGCGGGCCGGACTCGATGCCTCCGATGTCCGCCGGTGGGATGCAGCGGGGCTTCTCGATCCCGCCACCCCCGCCCGCGGCGACCTTCCTCGACTATCACGTCGCGCGCACGCGCCGGTTCCTCGAGCACCTCGGCGAGGTGTCGCTCCTCACCGCTCGCACGACGAAGGCGATCTTTCGCCGGCCCTTCGAGATTTCCTCGACGATGCAGCAGCTCGAGTCGCTCGGCGTCCGCTCGATGGGCATCGTCACCGTCACGTCCGTGTTCATCGGCATGGTCATGACGATCCAGTTCGCCTTCGGCCTCAGGCGCTTCGGCGGGATCGAGTACATCCCGCGCGTCGTGTCGCTCTCGTTCTGCCGAGAGCTTGCGCCCACGCTCACCGCCGTCATCGTCGGTGGTCGCATCGGCAGCGGCATGGCCGCCGAGGTCGGCGCGATGAACGTGACCGAGCAGGTCGACGCCATCCGCGCGCTCGGCGCCGATCCCGCGAAGAAGCTCGTCCTTCCGCGCATGCTCGCCGCGATCATCGTGATGCCGGTGCTGAGCATCTACGCGCTCGCGCTCGGCGTCGCCGGCGCGATCATCATCTGCGCTGCGCAGTTCGACATCTCGCCGACGTTCTTCATCAACTCGTCGCTCGAGTCCGTCCGCATCATGGACTTCGTGGCGGGCGTCGCGAAGACCCCGTTCTTCGGGTACATCATCGCGATCGTCGGCTGTCACTTCGGCCTCCGCACGACCGGCGGTACGGAAGGCGTCGGTCTGTCGACGACGCGCACCGTCGTCGCCGTCTCGATCGCGATCCTCATTGCAGACTTCGTACTGACGAAGCTCCTGATCATCTTCCAGGCGACATGAGCGAACGCGCAGCGAGCTACCGAGCGGGCCTGTCGCGGTGGAGCCCCGAGTCGTGACGGACCAACGCGCGAAGCTGATCGCGCTCGCCGGTCTCGTGAGCCCCGTGCTCGTGATCGCGGCGCTCTCGATCGACGCTCGCGCTCGTCGTGCCGCGCGCCGCGCGGAGGAGCCGGCGCTCGCGACGGTCGCCGTGCGCCTTCCGACGAGCGATCTCGCGCTCTCCGGCGGAGCTCGGTGGCTCCGCGCCCCGTCGCTCGAGGAGCCGGGAGCGGCGTTCGCAGACGGACCGGCGCTTCCCGATCCCGATCCGGCCGGAGCCGCGATGGCGCCGCCCGTGGAGGTCTGGACGGCAGCCGCCGAGCGCAATAGAGGCGCCGCGGGCCAGAAGAAGGAGCCGCGATGAAAGGCTCGATCCTCGCTCACGCGTTCGCAGCGCTCGCGCGACGGAAGGCCCGCTCGATCGCGCTCGGCGGTGGTCTCGCGTTCGCCGTCGCGCTCGTCGCGGCGGTCCTCTTCCTCACCGAGTCGCTTCGCGGCGAGGCGGAGCGCGCGCGCGCTGCGCATCCGGACATCGTCGTGCAGAAGCTCGTCGGTGGCCGCCCAGCGACGATCCCCGCGAGCGAACGCGAGAAGCTCGGCGACATCCCTTCCGTGCGCGACGTGACCCCGCGTGTCTGGGGCTACATCTTCCTCCCGGCGCTGCAGGGCAACGTCACCGTCGTCGGCTCGCCTCGCGGCGTTCCGCCGATCTCGGTCGCGAACGGCGTCCTCCACAGCGGGCGCGACCTCACCCCGGGCGCGCACGAGATGATCGCGGGCGTCGATCTCGCGCACTTCCTCGGGATGCTGCCCGGTGACGAGCTCGGGTTGCCGTCCGCCGATCCGCGCGCGCACGCGATGAAGCTCGTCGGCACGTTCAAGTCGTCGCTCGACTTGTGGACGGCCGACGTGATCCTTTGCGACGAGGACGACGCTCGCGCGCTGCTCGGCGTCCCCGACGGCGACGCGACGGACATCGCGGTCACGCTCGCGAATCCGGCGGAGGCGCGCGTGGTCGCCAGCACGATCATCGAGCGAATCCCGGGGGCGCGTGTGATCGAGCGCGATCTGCTCGAGCGCGTGTATCACCTGGCCTACGGACGACGCGCCGGCCTCGTCCTCGGCGCGTCGATCCCGGCCATCCTCGCGCTGCTCGTGCTCGCCTGGGATCGCGCGAGCGGCATCGGCGCGGACGAGCGACGCGAGATCGCCATCCTGAAGGCCGTCGGCTGGTCGACCGCCGACGTGCTCTGGGCGAAGCTCTTCGAGTCGATCCTCGTCGGCGCCGTCGCGACCGCGCTCGGCCTCCTCCTCGGGTACGCCTGGGTGTTCTGGCTCGGCGCGCCCGGGCTGAGGCCCGCGCTCGTCGGCTGGAGCGTCCTGTATCCGCGGGCTTCGCTCACGCCGGTCGTCGACGTGGCGCAGCTCCTGGGTGTGACGATCGCAGTGCTCGGGCCCTTCGTGCTCCTCAGCGTCGTGCCCGCATGGCGCGCAGCGACGGCCGATCCGCTCGAATCGATGCGGTCGTGATACGCTCCTGGAGTGGACCCTCGCGAGTCACGCGTCTTCACGCTGGAGGAGGTCAACGGCCTCGTCCCGAAGCTCAGCGTGGCGGTCAAGCTCCAGCTCGAGCGACGGTCGGGGATCGAAGGGCTCCTCATCAAGCTCGGGCGTCAGCTCGGCGATGTCCCCGAGCGCATCGTGCTCGATCCGGCTGACCCGTCCGACGTGCGGGACATGAAGCGCGACCTCGTCCGCCGCATCGAGGAGTACCGCGCCGGCTGGAAGGCGATCGAGGCGATGGGCGCGGTGCTGAAGGACGCGCGCACCGGATTGCTCGACTTCTACGGCACCGTCGACGGCAAGCTTGTGTGGCTCTGTTGGAAGTACGGCGAGCACGAGGTCGCGCACTACCACGCGCTCGAGGAGGGCTTCTCGGGACGGAAGCCCATCGCGCAGAGCATGCGCCACCGCCTGCTCAACTAGCCTGCACGCGGCGCGCTACTTCATGTAGCGGAGAACACGAGACACGGAGCAAATCCGCTTCATGCGCGCGGCATGGCAAGACGCGCGGCCGATGTCAGGTGCAGCCTGCACGCGGCCCGGAGATCACGGCTCGCTGCGTCATCGCGCGCCTCGTCATCGCGCGCCTCGTCCCGAGTCGCGCGCCTCGTCATCGCGCGCCTCGTCCCCGAGGACGTCTCCTCTACGTAACAGTGTTATGTCTGGCTTCGCCCGACGGCGCACGGGATGCGCAGGTCGATCAGCTCAATCAGGCGATCGCGCAGCTGTCGAAAGGAAGGCCCGTCATCGTGGCCGGGGACACGAACATGAAGGGAACCGACGAGGCGACGCTCCAGAAGCTCCTCACGGGCTCGTCGCTCGAGTGCGCGTGTCGCACGCTGAAGTGCCCCGAGCCGGAGAGGATCGATCGCATCCTCTTCCGGTCGAGCGCAACGCTCACGCTCAGCGCGAAGAGCTTCGCCGTCGAGAGTTCGTTCGTGGATGCATCGGGGAAGCCGCTGTCCGATCACGAGCCGGTGACCGCGACGTTCGAGGCGGACTGAACGTGCGGGCGATCTCGGCGGCGATCTCGCGCGCGACCTCACGCTCCGATTGCCCGAACGTGTCCGGCATCGATCCGAGCCGGTGCGAGAGCAGCTGCGACGCGAGCCCATGCGCCGCCGCGTGCAGCGCGCGAGCGCGTGTGACCGTCATGCCCGGGAGCGCTCGGCCGAGCAGCCCCATCATCTCCTCGAATCCGGCGAAGGACGGCAGCGCCGAGCCTTTCCCGAGCCGCTCGGCGAGGAGGTCCTTCGAGAGCGCGCGCTCCGCGAGCAGCCAGTAGAGGACCGGCTTTGCGAGCGCGAAATCGACGTACGCATCGACGATCGCGACGAGCGACTTCTTCTTCTCGTACGCGCGCACGAGCGACGCGACCAGGCGACGCCATCCGAGGCCGGAAACCTCGAGGAGGAACGCATCGAACGACCCCCAGTGGTGATACAGGAAGCCGGTCGTCTGCCCGAGCTCGCGAGCGACCCATCGCGCGGACAGCTCGGACCGCTCGAGCGACGCGCGCTCCTCGAGCAGATCGCACACGAACGCAGGCGCGTCCTCGCGAGAGATGGGCATCGTCCTCGGCACGCTCGGGATCTCGGTTCTCTTCACTGCGCGGCGAGTTGGCCGCCGTGCCAGTCTACCGAGAACTGGGCCCCGCTCGCATTGCGGAGCGTCGAGCGCTCGGGGCGGAACGCGAGGTCCACGCGGTCGCGAGTCTTCAACGTCAGCTCGATCGAGCCGAGGATCGTCTCGTCCTTCGCTTCGATTCCGGCGCTGTCGCCCTTTTCGGTCCACACCACGACGAGCTCGCCGGGCAAGCCTTCCTTCGCGAGCTGGATCGCCGATGTGGACCACGTGTCGCTCGCGTGAGCTTCGTCGAACGCGAGCTTCGCCGGATCCCAATGGAGGCGGAAGGCCGCGCCATGGATGTTCTCTTGCGACATCGAGCTCGCGACGACCTCGACGACGGCGCGATCGCCTTCGACGCGCCCACGCAGGAACACGGTCGCAGTAGGGGCGGGTGGCGGCTGGTTCTTCTCGGAGCCCGCCGTCGGCGTTTGCCGGCCCTCTTTCTTCTTCGCCGCCGATTCGCGCGAGCCGCAGCCCACGGTCGCGAGTGCCGGGACGACGAGCGCGATCATCACGACGCGAGCGAGCGCCTTCATCGCGGCCTCAACTTTCCGAACTTCTCCGCCAACTGCGCGAGGTCGTCCTCGTCGATCGAGAGATTGTCGTCCACGTCGCAGCGCGGGTCGAACGTCTCGCCGACGTTCCAGAGTCCGGACGCTCCCTTCGTCGCGTACTTCTGCCCGACGAGGCGTGCACAGCGGAGGATGTCGAAGCCGTCCGTCTCGCCGTCGAAGTCGACGTCCCCTTCGACCGCGGAGCGCACGTCGACGAGGACTTCGTGGCGAGGGTTGGTGCTCACCTCGACGACGGGCGAAGGCGCATCGAGGTGCACCCGCGTGGTCCGCCCTCCGAGGTCGACCCGCCGCTCGAGCCGGCTTCCGTCCGCGAGCCCGAGCCAGAGCGCGAGCGTCATCGGTCGATTGTCCGCCTTCGTCAGCTCGACCTCGGCACCGCTCGCGACCGGCTCGAAGCCGATCACGACGCGCGGCCGCTCGTTCGCGGTCACCCACCGCGCAAAGAACGGCGACATGTCCTTGCCGGTCGTCTCGCTCGCGACGACACGCAGGACATCCGGTCTGCAGCCCACGTAGCGGCAGCGCCGATCGTACGCGCGCAGCACGTCGGCGAAGGTGTCTTCTCCGAGTGTCACCCGAAGGTGATCGAGCGCGAGGGCCGTGCGGAAGTACGCCCAGAGCGTGTACCGCGAGGCGCGGAAGTCGGTCGGGACCTTCGTTCCGGGGACGGCCACCGGCGGCGGCAGATCCGAGCCATTCAGGCGAAGATCGAGCCCCATCGGCGCGAAGCGGCGCGCGAGATAGAGATCACGATCCTCCGAGGAGAAGTGGCGCCCGTACGAGTAGTCGACCTGCGTGAGCGTCGCCATTCCTTCGCTCATGAGCCGGCTCTCGTTCGGGTCCGTCTCCGGGACGGTGATCCCCCAGAACAGGTGCGTGTTCTCGTGCGCCCACGTCTCTTCGTACATGAGCTTTCCCGAGCTCGCGTACGAGTCCGAGAGGAGCGTCATGCCGAACGTCGCCGTGCCCGGATCACCGAGCGCCTTCGGCAGGCGCACGAGCGTGAGACTGCGGTCGAAGGGCAGCATCGCGCCGCTCGCCTTCTCGACGAAGTCGAGGGCCGGCGCAGACCACGAGACGAGCTCGTCGTCGAACGCCGTTCTCGGTGCCGGATACACGAACGTCGTCGGCACGTTTCGACCGGACACCTTCTCGACGCCGAGATCGCCGACGAGGGCATAGAGGCCGACCGTGCGCGAGAGGGGCTTGTCGATCGACCACCGCGTCACCTTCATCCGTCCCTGCCGCACCTCCGAGACCTTCTGCCCGGTGACGACGATGTCGTGAGCTGCTGGTGCGCGAATGACGATGTCGCGCGTGAGCCCGTCGAGGACGACGCTCGCCGGCGCCTCCGGATCGAAGATGTACGGAAAGATCGACTTGTGAGCGAAGTACGAGAACGTCTTGTTCTTCGAGCAGAGCGCGGGGCCGGACGAGGGCGCGCCGCACGACAGCGTCCCCGAGTACTGCATCGTGACGACTGTTTCTTCGCCGGGCGCGAGCCGGCGAGTGAAGTCGATGCGCACGACACGCGTCGGCTTGAAGACGGCGTCGACGACGCTCACGTCTCGGCCAGTCGCTTCGACGTCTCCGGGCCGGAGCCCATCGTCGATGACGAAGCCGACGCTGCGTAGCGGCTCGCCGACGGCCTTCACGCGCAGCTCGATCGACCCGGTCGTCACGCCCGTTGCGGGGTCGACCGTGATGTCGTGCACCGCATGCACGCAATCGAGCGCAGAGCTATCGGCGAGGGCGAGCGGCGGACGCGGGATCGGGGCCCCCACGACGTTCGATCCGAGGATCTCCTCCCCGAGGACGATCGGCGCACGTTCGCTCTCGACGAGTTGCTGCAGGAGTTGGCTCGCGTCCGGCGACGGCGAGGCGATCGCGGCCGCCGGCGCCGCCGCCACAGCGAGGGAGACGAGCATCCTCGGAGCACGCAAGGCTCCCGGCGTCGAGCAATCGGCATGCCCCGGGGAAGGGCGCGCAAGGGCCGGTGTGGAAGCTCATCGGTCGAAGCGGTCGAAGCGGTCGAGGCAGTCGAAGCAAGCGCTCGCGGCGCAGAGCATCTCACGCAGATCGCGCGGGGGATCTCGCCATCCGCGCCCACGCATGAGCGACGGGCCAGCGCGCGCCTCTTGGTCGCACGCGCGCCTTGGCCATCCCTTGGTGACGAGGCTTTGGTAGGCTCGCGGCCTGATGGCCCAGCCTGCCCCTCCTCGCAGCATCGATCGGCGCGCGGCCGCGGCCGCGATCGACGAGTTCCTCCGTGCGATTGGACGTAGTGAGCCCGAGGTCGCGGGCACGGGAGCGCGCGTCGCGGACATGTTCGTCGACGATTTGTGCGCGGGGTACACCGTCGACACGCGCAGGCTCGTCGAAGAGAGCGCGATCGGCGCGGCGGCACCGTCGCTCGTCTCGGTGCGCGACATCCACGTCGTGACGACGTGTCCCCATCACCTGCTCCCGTCGATCGGGACCGCAACGGTCGCGTTCAAGGCCACGGTGCGTCTCGTCGGCATCGGCACGCTCGTCGCGCTCGTCGACGCGCATGCGCGGCGGCTCGCGCTGCAGGAGCTCATCGGCGAGGACGTGGTGTCGGACCTCGATGCCGTGCTCGCACCGGAATGGGTCGGCTGTCGGCTCGTCCTTGCACACGGCTGCATGATCGCCCGTGGCGAGCGCGCTGTCGGGACGAACGTGGAGACTGTCGCGCTTCGAGCACCGCCGGACAAAGTCGCCGAGGCTCACCTCGCGCTCGGCGTCGGCCAGGGAGCTCGGCGGTGATCGCGGTCGTCACCGGCGGAGGCCGCGGCATCGGGCGCGCGATCGCCCTCGAGCTCGCCGATCGCGGCTGCGACGTGGCCGTCCTCGGACGAACGCAGGACTCGCTCGCGTCGACGGCGGAGGGGATCGTGCAGCGCGGCCGTCGTGTCGTCGCGATCCCCTGCGATGTCTCCCGCTCGGAGGACGTCGACGCCGCCGCCGCGAGCGTTCTCGGCCATCTCGGCGTCCCACGGATTGTCGTCTCGAACGCAGGCATCGTGCATCGCGTCGGCCTGCTCGACATGACCGAAGCGCAATGGGATGACGTCCTCGACGTCAACCTGAAGGGCACCTTCCTCGTCACGCGCGCGTTCCTCCGGCCGATGCTCGCCGAACGGCGCGGGCGGTTCATCGCGATAGGCAGCATCTCGGGGACGCTCGGTACGCCACGTCTCTCCGCGTATTGCGCGTCGAAGTGGGGGACCATCGGCTTCGTGAAGTCGCTCGCCGAGGAGCTGCGCGGGACGGGCCTGCAGACCATGTGCGTGATGCCTGGCTCCGTCGACAC
This sequence comes from Pseudomonadota bacterium, assembly GCA_023402175.1. GTDB lineage: Bacteria > Myxococcota_A > Polyangia > Polyangiales > Polyangiaceae > Labilithrix. The sequence goes on from JAEXCN010000571.1 coordinate 23,017, forward strand.
GGATATGCTGAAAGGCAGCGGCTTCTCTCCCGCGATGACCGCGGAGGACGTTGCGAAGATCGTCGGCTGGGTCGCGCTCGAGGCCCCCGACGCGATGAATGGAAGCACTGTGGACGCCTTTGGCCCCTGACGTACGCGACCGATGACTCGAATCGAAGAAGAAGTGCTCGCGGGCGTGCCGGTGTTCCCGCTTCCGCAGGTCGTTCTGTTTCCGGAGGTGTTCCTCCCGCTCCACATTTTCGAGCCGCGGTACCGCGCCATGCTCACGGACTGCCTCGACGGAGACGGTGCGCTCGTCATCGCGCAGGTCGATCGCGAGAGCGGCCGCATCGCAGACGTCGCTGCGGTGGGCGTCATCGTCGATCATCGGCCACTGCCGGACGGACGTTCGAACATCGTCGTGGCCGGCTCCGCCCGCGTTCGGCTGGATGAGCTCGTCACCGAGGACCTACCGCGGTACCCGTACAAGCGCGCGCGGGCGACCCGCCTCGACGAGCTCGACGTCAGCGTCGCCGACGGCGACCGCGCCGCGCTGGTAGCTGCTGCAACGATGTTCGTCGCCGAAGTGAAGAAGCACGACCCCACGTTCGAGCTCCAGATGCCGACGCAGCCCACGGCCAGCGCCCTCGCCGACATCTGCGCGTTCCACCTCGTCGTCGACTCAGCCGTGCGCCAGCTCATCCTCGAGGAGCTCGACCCGCGCATTCGCGTGCGGATGGTGATGGATCAGCTCGCGGTGCAGCACGGCGCGATGCTCCGCGAGGCGAAAGGAACGGTTCTCAATTGACGAGGCCGAGCGTTGAAGAGGTCGAGGAGATGCTCCTAGGGGGTGTCGGGGGCGGAGTCCCTGACCGAAGATGAGCGTCGTGATCGGTACGGCGGCGAGGAAAGAGGTCGGCCGTGTCGCGCTCGCGGAGCTGAAGGAGCAGGGGCTCGTTCGGCTGACACATCCGCCGTTCGACGTGCTCGTCGCCTGGGCGGACGGCGAAGTGTTCGCGATCGAGGATGCGTGCAATCACGCCGGCGCGAGCCTCGCCGAGGGCTGGCTCGAGGGCGAATGCGTCGTCTGTCCGATGCACGCGTACGTGTTCGAGCTCCGGACCGGCCGCCTGCTCCGACCGAAGGGCCTCTGCGGCGATCAGCGGACGTATGACGCGGAGATCGAAGGCGACGAGGTCGCCGTCTACGACACGTTCAGCTTGGACATCGGCTGATCCGATCGCGGTCGTCCGCGTCGATGTAGTCTCGGATCGTGGCGGTGAAGGTCGATCTCTGGCACGTCCGGACGGACGCGGTGGACGCGTCGCTCGCGAGGAAGTGCCACGATGTGATGGCCCCTGCGGAACGCGCCCGCCACGCGCGTTTCGTGTTCGCGCGCCATCGGCACGAGTACGCCGTCACGCGTGGTCTCGCTCGAGGGGTGCTTGCCAGCTACGTTCGGCGCCGTCCGGATGAGCTCTCGTTCCAGCTGACCGATCATGGACGGCCGATCCTCGAGCAGGCGGGAGATCTCGAGTTCAATCTGAGCAACTCCGTCGATCTCGTCGTCTGCGCAGTCACCAGGCGCGGTGACGTCGGGGTCGACACCGAGCCTCTCGCCAGGGCCGGCCAGATCGTCGGCGTGAGCGACGTCGTCTTCACGCCGACAGAGCGCCAGCGCTTGTTCGAGCTACCCGATGGCTCGCGCCTTCGTCGGGCCGTCGAGCTCTGGACGCAGAAGGAGGCGTACATGAAGGCGCGCGGCCTCGGCATGTCACTGCCCGTCGATCGCTTCGAGATCGTGCATGACGACGCCGCGCCGGTCCGCTTGCGCTTCTTTCCGCCCATCGAGGACGCGCCGGATCGATGGGCGCTCCGAACGCTCGAGCTCGAAGCGCACCTCGTCTCGCTCTGCGTGCAGGTCGCGGGCGAGCCCGATGTCGAGATCGCGATACGAAGGGCGGACCTCGGATCGCTGCTCGACACGCCGCGATGACGCGATGACGAGACGCGCGGACCGCTCAGGCGCGGGTCTTGATGATGAACGTCATCACGTACGCGACGAAGACGCCGAAGATCATGAGCACGGCGAGGACGCGATGCAGACGCTGTCGCGCCTTCATCCGGTCGACGCCGGGCGTGATGCTGACGAGCAACGGTACACGCGCGAGCATCTCGATCTGCCGCGCGCTCCGGACCCGTGGATCGAGCCGGACGATCGCGAACAGGACGCCGACGGGGACGAGCAGCGCCAAGATCAAGCCGATCGCGCAATAGTGGCTGACGCGCAGGCCGGTCGCCGTGATCGGGCGCTCCGCCGGCTCCTGGACGCGGAGCGAGGAGCCGCGCTGCTCCGCAAGCTGCATCGCGACACGTGCGCTCTCACGGCGCTTCAACAGATCCTGATAGACATCGCGCGTCGCCTCGTAGCGTCGGAGCAGCTCCGCGAGCGTCGTGTCCGTGCCGATGCCCCGGAGCTCGGGGTCAGCGCTCGTCGTCGGAGCGGCGACCGGAGCTCTCGGGTGCGTCGTGAGCACGCTCGGCGGCGCAGGCGTGTTCGTGAGCGTGGCGATGCGCTTGTTGACCTCGTCGAGGCGCACCTGCGCGGCCCTACGTAGGTCGGCGTCGAGCGCCGCCGCGTTCTGGGCGTCGTTCTTCTGCGCGGCGACGGCATCTTCGACGGCGCGGAGCTCGTCTTTCGCGGCTGCGAGCTCGCGCTTCAAGCGCTTCACGTCCGGATGCTGATCGGTGTACGTGGCCTGCAGCTTGTCGAGGTCCGTCTGCAGCTGGAGGACCCGTGCGCGAAGCACCTCTTGTTGCCGTGTGTCGACGGCCGCGGTGCTGGGCTTGCTCGCCAGCTGGACCTGGAGCGTCGCCTTCTCCGCCTGCAGGGAGGCGAGCTCGGCTTCCTTGTTGGCGCTGGGCACCTGCCGTGGGGCGATGGCCGGCTTCTGGTCCGGCGTCCCGAGCGGGATCTCCTCGCGCCGGTGGTGGGCGAGCACCTGCTGGTGGTACGTCGCGAGCTTCTCGGCGTACTCCTTCACCTGCTTGTCGATGAACTCGAAGGCTTCCTTGCTCTCGCGCTTGTGCTGCTCGCTGCTCTCCCGGATGTAGATCTCGGCGAGCTTGTTCGCGACCTTGTACGTGCGGTCAGGATCCGAGTCGCTGAACGCGATGCGGATCATCCCCTCCTTCGGAGAATCGACCTTGATGCGAGAACGCAGCTGGGCGACGAGCCGCGCCTCCTCACGCGGCTCCGGCTGCTTCGCGGGCGGCGGCTCGACCCACTCGCCGAAGAGGAGCAGCTCGCGTGGGATCTTGTTGCCCTCCATCACCTGCAGCGTGATCGCGGCTTGCTCGTTGGTCGCGCTGGAGGACGAATGCCCTTCGATGAGGGGCCGGATGGCCGCACTCTCGACGACGAGCAGCGTCGACGCGACGTAACGCTTCGGGATGGCCACCGCGACCACGAGCGCCACGAGCGCCACGACGGAGAGGATGGATGCCAAGAGGAGGACGCGTCGTTTCCCCTCTTTGACGAGCAGTTTCAGAAGCTCAATGGACATGGCGCTCGCGCGAAAGCGGAGTGTAACACGGTGACCTCGGGGAGCGAGGGGACTGGCCCGTACTCTCTGTCCGGCCGCGGCTCCAATCGGCCGATCGTTCGGGTCGAGGAGGAGCGCGAACGACGATGGCACGAGACCGCGGTGGGTCACCCGAACAAGCGTCATGACGCCGGAACGGAACCGGAGCATCCGAGAAGGGCGTGACTGCTCGTGATAGTCTCCCGGCTCCCATGATCGCGACAGAGCTGAACCGCGCGCCGACCACGCTCACTCGACCGAGTGTGCTCGGTGACTTCGTTCTCTGTTCGGGCCCTGGCGCGGCAGACTGGGTCCGGACGCTCGACGGCTACACGGCCCTCGACTCGGCGGGCGCGGACGGCGTGCAGTTGGCGTTCCGCGGCGCCGTGCAGACAGGCCGCTCGGAGGACGGGGCGCGGTGGCTCGCGGTCGCCGATCTCATCGAGGGACAGCTCGATCAAGGGACGCGTGCGCTGACGCAGTCACCTCCGCAGCGTGGCTGGCGTGGGCGTTTCGCGCAGGTCATCTGGCACCCGGCCGAGCGGAGCCTCGCAGCCGTCACCGATCATTTCTCGACGATCCCGCTCTACACGCTCGTTCGCGGCGACGTCTTCGTGCTCGGGACCGATCCGCGCGTCCTTGCCCGATCGCCCTGGTGTCGGCGCGACGTCGATCTCGAGTCCGTCTACCACTACCTCAACTTTGCGTGTGTCCCGGCGCCGCGAACCATCATGAGCGACGTCCGTCGTCTCGAGCCGAGCACGCGGCTCCGCCGGATCGCAGGGCGAGAGCTGGTCGAGGACCGGTACTTCGTCCCGGAGTACCCGGAAGATCTCCGCGGGTCCGAAAAGGACCTCGCTGCTGAGCTTCGAGAGCGGATCGTCTCGACGGTGAAGGACTACCGCCCGACGTCGGCGGACGGGTGGGGGTGTTTCCTCTCCGGCGGTACCGACAGCTCGTCGATCGTCACGATCCTGGCGCGGCACGACGGACCCGGACGCGTGAAGAGCTTCTCCATCGGCTTCGCCGAAGGCGACTACGACGAGCTCGGATACGCGCGCACGGCAGCGAAGGCGTGCGGGGCCGATCCTCACACGGGAACCGTCTCGCGCGAGCAGGCGCAGCAGCTCGCGACCCGCGTGGTCGACGAGTACGACCAGCCGTTCGCGAACGCGTCGGCCGTGCCGACGATGGCGTGCGCGAACCTGGCGCGAGAACGCGGCATGGACATGCTCGTTGCTGGAGACGGCGGAGACGAGATCTTCGGCGGCAACGCACGGTATGCGAAGGACCAGATCATGTCGGCGTGGTACGCGCTCCCGGCCCCCGTCAAGGCGGTCGGCGGCGTCGTCGCGAAGACGGTCCACGGCAGCTCGAGCCATTTCCTGAACCGCGTCGAGAATTTCTTCGAGCGCGCTTCGCTCCCGAACCCCGATCGGTTCTACACCGATGACTCGTTCGCCTCGGATCACTACGACGAGCTCTTGACCGCCGACTTCCGTTCGAAGGTCCGGCGCGACGCATCGCTCGATTTCATGCGAGGGCTCTACCGACTCGGCGACACCGGTGGGCCGCTCCATCGCATCATGCGCCTCGACCTCAACATGGCGATCGCGCGCAACGACATCCCCAAGGTCCACGGCGCGACGCGCGCCGCAGGCATCAGCACGCGCTTCCCGCTGCTCGATCCACAGCTCGTCGCGTACACGGGCCGCTTGCGAGAACGGCAGAAGGTACGCGGGCTCGACAAGCGCCATCTCTTCAAGCGCGCGATGAAGGGCATCCTGCCGGACGAGATCCTGAAGAAGAAGAAGCAGGGATTCGGCCTTCCCACCGAGGTGTGGCTGCGGAGCGATCGCGCGTTCCAGAACATGGTCCGCGACGTCCTCTTCGACGCGCGCACGACGAATCGCGGCTGGTGGCAGCCCGCGTTCGTCGAGAAGCTCCTCGCGGAGCACGTCCGTGGCACGTGGGACCATGCCGATTACATCTGGCGCCTCTACATCCTCGAGCTCTGGCTCCGGAGACACGTCGATGCATGATCGTCGCGCGGTGCTTGCGGGCTCGAACGGCTCGACGAACGGTCATTCGAGCTTGCTCGCGTCACATCCGAGGACGGAGTCGTCCGAGCGGGCGCAGTCCGTGAGCCGTCCTCTCCGCGTCTTGATGGTGCTGGAGAGCAATCTCACGCCCAAAGGTGGAGGAGGGGCGGAGTCGCAGCTCCGCACGATCGCCACCCATCTGACGGAGCTCGGACATCACGTCACCGTGATGACCCCGCTCGGAGCCGAGGGGCCGCAACGTACGACGGAGCGAATGAAGGGCTTCGCCGTCGGGCGCATTCGGTATCCGCGACGGCGCCTCGTCGGCGCGGTCGTCATGAACGCGCGCTTTGCGTCCTTCCTCTGGCAGAACCGACGCCGCTACGACGCCTGGCATGTCCACATCGGGCACAATCTCGGCGCCATCACGTGTCTGGTCGGCGATCTCGTCGGGGTGCCCGTCGTCGTGAAGATCTCCGGCTGGTGGGAGCTCGAGAAGGGCGTGCTCGCGGCGGACGGAGGGCTGGCCAAGCGCGTCGCGCGTGCGTGGCTCAAACGAGCGAGCGCCGTTCAGGCGATCAGCACCCGCGTCGGCAAAGAGCTCGAGCGTTGCGGCTTTCCACGAGAGCGCGTCGTCCTGCTCCCCAACGCGGTCGATCTGACGCGCTTCGCGGCGCGCGCGGCGCACCGTGCTCCGGGCGATCGCTTCACGGCCGTGTTCATCGGTCGTCTCGTCCCGGAAAAAGGTCTCGCGACGCTCCTCGACGCGTGGGCGCAGGCGTTTCGCGGACGCGACGACGTCCGGTTGAGGCTCGTGGGCGGAGGGCCGCTCGAGTCGTCGCTCCGTGAGCAGGCGCAGCGCCTCGGCATCGCGGAGCAGGTCGAGCTCCTCGGCCATCGCGATCGCGTCGAGGACGTGCTCGCGCAGGCGCATGTCGGCGTGCTCCCCTCGCGCATCGAGGGGCTGTCGAACACACTGCTCGAGCTCATGGCCTGCGGTCTGCCGACCGTTGCGAGCGAGGTGAGCGGGAACGAGGACTTCGTCGTCACGGGAAAGAACGGGTGGCTCTTCCCCGTCGGCGACGTCACGACGCTCGCGCGCCACCTGCGGGACGCGGAATCGTTGTCTGCGGACGACCTCGCGAAGCTCGGCCGTCAGGCGAGGCTCGACGTCGAAGCGAAGGCATCGCTCGGGCTCGTCGTCGGCCGGCTGCTCGAGCTCTACCGCGGACGCCGCTCCGCCAGAGGAGGCCGCTGAACATGTGCGGGATCATCGGGGTCGTCGCAGCGCCGGGAGCGCCGCTTCCTCCCCAGACCGTGGCGGCCGCGATGAACGAGGCCATCACCCATCGCGGACCGGACGAAGACGGGTTCTATCGCGACGCGCAAGCCATGTTGGGCATGCGCCGTCTGTCGATCATCGATCTCTCAGGCGGCCGCCAACCCGTCCACAACGAAGACGAGACCGTCTTCACCGTCTTCAACGGGGAGATCTACAACTACCGCGAGCTCCGCAAGGAGCTCGAGGGACTCGGTCACAAGTTCTACACGCACTCGGATACCGAGGTCATCGTCCACGGTTACGAGCAGTGGGGTGAGCGCTGCTTCGAGCACCTGGAAGGGATGTTCGGGATCGCGCTGTGGGATACGCGCACGCGAACGCTCCTCCTCGCGCGCGATCGCTTCGGCGAGAAGCCGCTCTTCTATTCCGCGGATGCGAAGCGGATCGTCTTCGCGTCGGAGCTGAAGTCGCTGCTCCACGTCCCCGGGCTACGCCTCGACGTCGATCTCGACGCGGTCCAGAGCTACGTCTGCTTCGGTTACGTACCGACGCCGGCCAGCATCTTCCAGGGGATCCGGAAGCTCACGCCGGGACATTACCTACGCTGGCGCGACGGCAAGGCGACGGAGCACCGCTACTACCGGCTCGACTTCGAGCCGAAGCACCGGATGTCCGAGGCCGAAGCGGAGGCCGAGCTCGCGCACCGACTCGACGTGGCCGTGAAAACCCGCCTCGTCAGCGACGTACCCTTCGGCGCCTTCCTGAGCGGAGGCCTCGATTCGAGCGTCGTCGTGGCGCTGATGTCTCGGCACCTGACGCAGCCCGTGCGCACGTTCTCGATCGGCTTCCGCGAGCAAGCGTTCAACGAGCTCCCGGACGCACGCCGCGTCGCCGCTCATCTGAACACCGAGCACCACGAGCTCGTCGTCGAGCCCGACGCGGTCGACCTGCTCCAGAAGCTCGTCTGGTACCTCGACGAGCCGTTCGCCGATTCCTCGGCCGTCCCGACGTACCTCGTCGCGAAGCTCGCGCGCGAGCACGTGAAGATGGTCCTCACCGGCGACGGTGGCGACGAGGCGTTTGCGGGCTACTCGCGGTACCTGCGCTTCCTCGACCTCGAACGGGCCGGACCGGCGAAGCCGGCGGCGGCTGCGGCGCTCGAGCTCGCCGGTCGCTTCGTACCGGGCAGCCGGGGATATCGGCTTCGCCGCATCGGAGAGCGCCTGCGGATGACGTTCCCGGACAGCTATCTGTCCGGCGTTGCGCTCACGCGCGCGGACATCGCGGACGCGCTCCTCGGCGACGCAGCACGCGGCCATGGGCACTACACGGCACTTGCCGCGGCTGCGCGATCCGCGAGCGGGCTGAGCGCGCTCGATCGATGCGTCGCGCTCGACTTCGCGAGCTACCTGCCGGACGACATCCTGGTGAAGGTCGATCGCACGGCGATGGCGAGCTCCCTCGAGGGGCGCGCGCCGTTCCTGGATCACCATCTCGTCGAGTTCGCCGTGAAGCTGCCGCGCGAGCTTCGCGTGAGGCAGCGGCGGGGCAAACATCTCCTTCGTCGCGTGGCGTCGCGATGGCTGCCGTCCGACGTCCTCCGAAAGCCGAAACAAGGCTTCGGCATCCCGCTCGGGCAATGGTTCCGCGGCCCACTTCGAGAGCTCGCTTCCGATCTGATCGCCAGCCGGTCGTTCCGGGACCGTGGGCTCATCGATCCGGCCGGCGCCGAGCGGTTCCTGTCGAACCACCTGGCCGGTGCCGCCGATCACGGCGAGGTCCTCTGGCTGATCCTGTGCCTGGAGCTCTGGTCGAGACGCTATCTCGATGCACGCGAGACGCGACCCGTGGACGCGACGATCCTCGACATGCGCGCCGTCTCCGGCCGCTGACGCGCGCGGGGCGACGCGGCTGCGAGAACGGCCGCGTTCGCGCCTTCAGGTCAGACCGAAGACGCCATCCAGCTTGAGCAGCTTGAGGACCGCGAGCGGCTGCTCCCTCGCCCCGATCACGACGACGTTCCCCCCGTTCGCTTTCACGCGCTTGAAAAGCGACACGATCGCGCCCACCCCAGAGCTGTCGAGCAAGTTCACCCCCTGGAGGTCGACCGTGACGCGCCGCGGACGACTCGCAACGACATCATCGATGATCGGCCTGATGTCGCGCACCGTCAGCGCGTCGAGCGCGCCGTCGATCACGAGCCGCGATTCGCCGTTCTCATCCGTGCGGGCGCAATTCATCTTGGCTTGTCTGGTTGATGGTTGTGGCGCTCGAGGTTCGCTTGGTGAGTGAAAGGACATTTGGGTCACCCCCCTGATAGGCGACTTCATCCACCAAAGCGTGGATCATGTAAACGCCCATTCCACGCTCGGGCATGCTGTCGAGATCCGGTGGGATCACTCCACCGAAGTCGACGGCGTGCCCCGTGTCGATCAGGCGCAGCGTCATCTCGGTCGGCGTGAGCTCCGCTTCGACGTCCAGCACGCCATCCGGGCGGTCTCGGTAACCGTGGATGACGATGTTGTTGAAGGCCTCTCCGAACGCGGTGACGATCTCGTGACGGAACATGCGATCGGTGCTGTCGACGTGAGAAGCGAACGCGGACACGAGGTCGATCGCGAGCGGCCGCTGGTCGAGTGCAGCCCGCAGCCGGAACGTCATCCTCGTGTAGCACTCCGTCAGCGGAGTTTTCTCTTCCTTCGACTCCATCACGGATCGCTGCTGGAGGGTAGCAGCGCACCGGAGGCTTGCACAAGGCGTCCGCGATGACTCAGCGCCACGCTTCCGCCCCCGAGCGCGTCGTTCGATCGAAGCCGCGTGGCCTCTCTCTCTTTCCGCCTTTCCGCGCGCTCAATGCCCCTTCGACAGCAGCATCACGAGCGGGGTCCGGACGAGGATCTTCGACTCCATCTTCAGGTACGACCAGAAGTGCTCGAGGGCCGCTGCGTACGCGAGGTCGAACATCAGCTTGATGCGCATGTCGTCGGCGAGCGCGCCCTCCGCCTCTTCGATGCCGAACGGGTTCGTGAGCGTCGCCGTGAGCTTCTCGACCGCGCTCCCTTCCTCGGGGGCGCCTGTGTAGCGCAGCGATACTTGAGCGAGCCCGGTCAGGCCCGGCTTGATGCCGCGCGTTCGCTCTTCGAAGAAGGGGATCGCCAGCGTGAGGTTGAAGAGGAGCTCGGGGCGCTCGGGACGTGGACCGACCAGCGACATGTCCCCGCGGAGGACGTTCCAGAACTGGGGGATCTCGTCGAGCCGAGTCGATCGAAGAAAACGCCCGACGCGCGTGACCCGCGGATCGTTCTTCGCCGCCACGACCGCGCCCGTGTGCTTCTCGGCGTCGACTTGCATCGTCCGGAACTTGATCATGTCGAACTCGACCCACCGAGGCGGTCCATCCTCCTCGACGAGTCGGCCTGCGCGCCGCTGGACGAAGAAGATCGGGCCGGGGGAATCGAGCTTGATCGCGAGTCCGATCGGAATGTAGAGCGGCAGCGTCGCGGCGATGCCCGCCAGCGAGCCGGCCACGTCGACGAGCCGCTTCACGAAGGCTACCTGGGGACGCACGAGCCCAGGATAGTCCAGACGGGGCAGCCGACCGATCGTGTTCGTGTCATCCAAAACGGGGGCTGCGCGACGGGGAACAGACGTTGACTTGCGTCCCTAGACGGACCAACCTCTGCGAAGCAGTGGGCTCTTCCCCTGCGACAGGCGTACCCGGAGATGAGCTCGACGGAACGTGGCGTCTACTGGTTGGTCGGCTTGGAGGGCAATGCTCGAAAAGTCCGCCTACCGGTCAACTCGCCGCTGCTCGTGGGCCGGGGGGCGTCGAATCACATCGTCCTGAACGATCCGCGGATCTCTCGGCAACACGCGCGTCTGACCCCGGAGCGAGACGGCACGTTCATCTACGACCTCAACAGTGCCAACGGGACGACGGTCAACGGCACCCTCGTCACGAGGCACAAGCTCCAACCGAACGACGTCGTCGTCATCGGCCGGTACCGCTTCAGGGTGGAGCTTCGTTTGTCGGAAGCGAACGTCCTGGACCACGATCTCGAGACGCCGACGCTCATCGCGACCGAGAGCGTCGCTCGCATGCTCGTCGCGCGCGAGTCTGCCGGGTCCGGAGAGCACGTATCGCCGGTCGACCTCGTGCAGCTCGAGGACGCCTACCAGAAGCTCCGCACGCTCTACTCCTTCATGCAGGCGATCAGCTCGACGCTCGATCGCGGCGAGCTTCTTCGACTGATCTGCAGCCGAATCCGCGAGGTCTATCCGCACGCGCGATCGGTCGGCATCCATCTCCGGCAGCAGGGGGTCGCTGCCTTCACGATCGCGCACCACTCGGGCACCGGAATCCTGTCGGATCCGCCGGCCGTCCCCGAGTACGTCGCTCGGGACATGCTGATCTCCGCGGGGCCGGTGCTGACGCAGGCCGTGGTGGTAGGAGCGCCCGAGTCTCAGCGTATCTCTGGCGGGACGGACATGTTCGCTCCGCTGACGGATCGCGGCGAGGTGCTGGGGCTCATCCACGTATCGGCGGATCCGAGCAGCCGTGCCTTCACGACCGCGGATCTCGAGCTGCTGACCGGACTCTCCGCGACCGCCGCGATGATGCTGCAGAATACACGTATGCACGACGAATCGCTTCTTCGCGATCGTCTGAAGTACGACCTCGAGCTCGCCGCGAAGATTCAGAAGAGCTTCCTTCCGCGCGAGGTCGTATCGGTGGAGGGCCTCGAGCTCGTCGCCGAGTATCGAGCGGCGTACGTCGTCGGCGGCGATTTCTACGACGTCTTCTGGGTCGGGGACGATCGCCTCGCGGTCTTCATCGGGGACATCTCCGGCAAGGGCGTGGCCGCTGCGCTCCTCATGGCGCGCATCTCGAGCGAGCTTCGCGTCGCCGCGCTGGCCCATGTCGAGCCCACGAACGTCCTCTCTGCGATGAACGAAGCGGTCCTCGCGAGCGATCAGCCCGAGCTCTTCTTCACGGCGATCTACCTCACCTTCGACGTGAAAACCGGCACGGTCGTCCTCGCGAACGCCGGTCATCCGAGCCCGTATCGCTTCCATCACGACGGTAGGGTCGAGGCGATCACCGACGGAGCTTCGAGCGCGATCGGCATCCTCGACAATCCGGGCTTCGAGTCGACGACGTTCACGCTCGCACAGGGGGACTCACTCGTCCTTTATACCGACGGGATCATCGAGGCTTCCGACGTGCACGGGACCCTCTACGGGACCGACCGCCTCGAGGCCTGCCTCAACGCGACACGAACCTCACGCCCGAACGAGATCGTCGAGCAGATCCTTCGGAGCGTGGACGAGCACGCGACCGATACCGCCACGAGCGACGACCTGACGCTTTTCATCTGTCACCGCACGATCGGAAAGTCTGTCTCTCTCCAGCCGCGGCGACGCAGCGGCCAGATTGTGGCGCCTGTCCTACCGCGCGGCTGAGGCGTCTCACGCCGGCATCCGGGTGACAGACCTTCCCGGGGTTTTGTGATAGAACCTCGCAGGATGCCTGAGTCTCGGCCGCCCAAGGCTCCGCCGCCGACGGACGACGGCGACAAGTCGCCCAGGCGAGCGACGCCCGCCCCGCTCTTCGACCCCGCCGGTTTGAAGCGACGAGCGACCGTCATCGGCCTCGCGCCGGCTCCGCATCTCGCACCGAAAGACCCCGTGACGGGCCCGCCGCCACCGGCGGAGCACGAGATGCCCGAGCCGCTTCCGCAGCCGGCGTTCGGGACGACCACGATGCTCATGCCCGGCCGGCCCGGGAGAGTGGCGCAGCCGAACGAGGCTCCCGCCGGCCGTTGGGAGGTCGTCGAAACGCCTGAGCCGGGAGGCGAAGTGGGCGTCGCCTCGAGCCCGACCGTTCTCGTCGAGACACCTCGGCCGGAGCACGAGTCCGTGGTGCATGGATTCGGAGGTCGGGTCACGCCGCAAGGATTCGAGCGTGCGCACGTCGGTCCGCGGCCTGCGCGCTCCGATCCGCCGCCGGCCGGTAGCGAGCCGGTACCGCAAACCCAACCGCACCCGTTCACGCAGTCGACGGCGATCATGGCCGTTGGTCGAGCGGGCGGGTCGTCGAGGCCGCCTCCGCGAGCCAACCCGCAGCCCGAGGTCGTCGAGGCTGAGCTCGTGTCGAGGGAGTCATACGTCCCGCCTCGCGCGGCGATGGTCCGTGTGCCTTCGCAGGAGTGGGCGGAAGCGCGCATGTTCACGCCGCGCCTGCCGCCGAGGGGCGATGCGCCCCTGCCGACGGGCATGGCGGAGCCGAGCCAGATCGACGGGTTCCGCGAGCTGCGCACCCGCCTCCAGGCGATCGCGAAGGGCGTCTCGCGTAGCTCCTTCGCGACGCTGGTCGTTCCGATCGTGAGCGGCTCCGGCGGCAGCTTCGTCGCGCGGAACCTGGCGGCGGCGTTCGCCACCGATCACCAGCACTCGTCGATCCTCGTCGACTGCAACGTGAACGCCCCGGCGCAGCACACGGCTTTCCATTGTCCGGGCGACCGAGGACTTCTCGAGTTCCTCGAAGAGCGTCAATCGCATCCGTACGAGAGCATCGAGCGCCTCGTCCAGCCGACGAGCATCCCGCGCCTCTACCTCGTGCCCGCTGGACGCTCGCGGTCGACGTTCCAGGAGCCTTTCGGCTCGCCTGGCATGCGCGTCCTCGTCGACGTCCTCCAGAGCGACTCGTACGTCTTCCTGGACGGCCCTGCGGCGAAGGGATCGCCCGATGCGCGCATCCTCGCCCAGCTCGCAGACTTCGTCATACTCGTCGTCGCCTACGGAATGGCGACGGCGGAGGAAATCGCGCAGACGGCGGCGATGTTCGATCCGAACAAGTTCGCCGGGATCGTCTTCAACGAGCGGCCCTGACGGATCGCTCGATCGTCAGCTGCGGGCCCGACCGAGCGCCGCCGCGCGGAGCCGTTCGTAGCGTGCGTTGCCGAGCAGACGCTTCGCGGCGTCGAGGACCATCGCTTGAGCTCGACGTCGTGCGAGCCCCTCGCCACGGGCGATCCGCGCGAGCTCGGAAGCGCCCATTCCGCGCATCACCGCGACACGCCTCAGGCGGAAGCGATCCGTTCGAGCGGAGTTCAATCCGACGATGCTCGTCGCGACCGACTCGTAACCTGCCTCTCGCGCCATGCGCGCGACGCGGGCGTCGGACCGACCGCCGGGACAGGAGAAGTGCGCGACACGCCGTCCGACCACGTCTTCGAGCGCCTTCTTCGAGCCTTCGAGCTCGGAGCGAACTTGCTCCGACGGCAGGTCGTGGAGGTACCGATGCGTCATCGCGTGCGAGCCGATGTCGAAGCCGCGGTCGGACAGCTCGCGAAGCTGTGTCTTCGAGAGGAAACCGCGCCGCCCGAGGTGCTCGACCGTGACGTAGAAGGTGGCGCCGAACCCGGCGTCCTCGAGGGCCGGCGCGGCGACGGTGAGATCCGTCTCGCAGCCGTCGTCGAACGTGATCGCGACGCGCGGTGTCCCGTTCGCCGCGGCGATCGCGTCGCCGATCGACATGCCGCGAGCTCCATCGGAACGTAGCTGCTCGAGGTGGGCGCGAAAGCTTGGCGCGGAGACGACGTAGCGAGTGTACCCAGGCTCGTCGGCGCAGAGCGGACGCTCGGGGAGCTCGAGCTCGTGGTACATGAGGATGGCGACGCGCTTCATCGATCTACGCCGTGCTCATGCACTCGCGGCGACGGCGCCGTCATCCTGCTCCGCGGAGAACTTCCCGACGGGCGCTTCTGGTGACCAGTCCGGATGCAGCGCGTAGTGGACGAGGCCGACGCCGAAGCCGATCCCGTGTGAGAAGTGGAGGAGCGGGAAGATCGAGGCGACGGCGGGCACCATGGCGAGGCTTCGCCCGCGACACACGCGGAAGGCCTCGAACAGGTTCGCCGCGCCGTAGAGCCCGGCCGCGAACGGCGTGAACGGATGCAACGGAGAGGTCGCGAGCATCACCGCGCTCCCGACGACCGCGAAGAAGGGCAGGGCAGGGCGGATCGTCGGTAGGCCCCGATGCTTCAGGAACGTCCGCGCGCGGCCCTTCCCGTACTTGAAATACTGCTTCGCGAGGCCCGCGTACGAATCGCGTGGGAAGTAGTGCACGACGATTCGACGGCTCACGTACACGCGCCCGCCAGCCTGGAGGATCCGCTGGTTGATCTCGGCGTCCTCGTTCGTGATCGCGTTCGCGTCGAACGTCCCGACGACGTCGAACACGTGTCGAGGAAACGCGCCCGGGAACACGGTATCGGTGAAGCCCTCTGCGTCGACGTTGCGATACGCCGATCCGCCGACGGCAAGGCGGCTCTCGAGCGCTGCGCACACCGCGCGCTGGAACCAGCTCTGCGCGATCGGACGCGCAGCACCGCCGACGTTCTGAGCGCCGGTCTCTGCGAGGACGGCGACGCACTCGCGGACGAAGTCCTTCGCGTAACGCGCGTGGACATCCATCCTGACGACGATGTCGCCTCGAGCCTGCGCGATCATCTCGTTCATCGCCGCGGCCTGGAGGCGCCGTGGGTTGTCGATGACGCGGAGACGCCCGTCGTGGCGAGCCGCGAGCTCGGCGAGGATCTCGCGCGTGCGATCGGTGCTCATGCCGTCGCCGACGAGCACCTCCAGCCGCTCCGCGGGGTAATCCTGGGCGAAGACGTCCGCGATGCACGCTTCGATGTGATGCTCCTCGTTGAAGCAAGGAATCGCGAGCGTCACGAAGGGAAGGTTCGCGGAGGCCGTCATCGTCGAGCGTGAACGTACCATGCCCGACGCGTCTCGCGAGCGAGCTACCGTGCGGCGCGCGCGCCGATCTCGCGCAGCGCTCTCAGCTCGACCTTGCCCCTGCCGTTTCGCGGGATCTCGTCGACGAAGTGGATCCGGCGCGGGATCATGTACCGCGGTAGGCGTCTTCGGACCGCATCGAGAAGCGCCGTCTCCGCTACCGCCGCCGAGGTGACGACCGCCGCCTCGACGGCCTGTCCGAGCGCGGCGTCGTCCACGCCGTAGACGACCGCGTCCACGACCGAAGGGTCGGCGCGGAGGCAACCCTCGATCTCGGAGGGGCCGAAGCGGAATCCGGACGACTTGATCATCCGCTCGGACCTGCCGACGTACCAGAGACAGCCGTCTTCGTCGCGGCGGACGACGTCGCCCGTGTGGAGGACCGGCTCGTCGCCGATGAGCTCGCGGAGGGCGGGCG
>JAEXCN010000392.1 GCA_023402175.1 Pseudomonadota bacterium
GTCGAGGACTCCCCGATGATGCGGCAGCTGCTCGTCTTCGCGCTCTCTCGCGTGAAGCAGATCAAGGTGACCGAAGCCGACGACGGCGTCGACGGGCTCAAGAAGCTCGCCGCCGGCAAGTTCGACATCATCCTGACCGACATCAACATGCCGATCATGGATGGCCTCAAGCTCGTCAAACGAGTCCGCACGGATCCGGTGCACAAGGACGTGCCCATCGTGATCATCACGACGGAGAGCGCCGAGGAGGATCGGCAGCGAGCGCTCTCGCTCGGAGCGAACGCCTACATCACGAAGCCCATCCAGGCACCGCAGGTGATCGCGAAGGTACGCGAGCTGCTCGGCATCGAGTCGCCTCCGAGCTCGTCGATGCCGACCGTGCCGCCCTCCTCGACGTGAGGGCGCCATGGTGCACGTCAAGATCTGTGGCGTCACCACCGTCTCCGATGCGCTGGCCTGCGCCGACCTCGGCGCGAGCGCCATCGGCCTGAACTTCGTGCCGAGCTCGCCACGCCGGATCACCGTCGAGCGCGCTCGTGACATCGCACGCGCGCTCGCGCCGTCGAAGGTGCTCGTCGTCGGCGTCGTGGCCGATCTCGATGTCGACGTGCTGCGTACGCTCGTCCGCGACGCGGAGCTCGGATGCCTGCAGCTGCACGGCAGCGAGGCGCCCGAGACGCTCACACCTCTGCTTCCGCACGCGTACAAGGCGGTCCGCATCGCGACGGCGGCCGACGTCGCGCACGCGCGCACGTTCGGTGGCGACTACCTCCTCGCCGACGCGAAGGTCGCCGGTGCCCTCGGCGGTACGGGAGAGACCTTCGACTGGTCGCTCGTGAAGGAGCTCGCGCGCGAGCGGCGCCTCACGCTCGCCGGCGGGCTTCGGCCGGACAACGTCGCGGAGGCGGTGCGCGAGGTCGTGCCTTGGTGCGTGGACGTCGCGAGCGGGGTCGAGCACGAGCCCGGAGTGAAAGACCTCGACGCCGTCCGCGCGTTCTTCAGGGAGGCCGATGTTCGACCAGGACGGTGAGACCGCAATCGAACGCGCTCTGCTTGCCGCTCATCCCGGAGCGCAGCCGCTTCGGTTCGCGAACCCGACCCCCGGGAAACACGATCTCGCGGGCGGTCTCGCGATCCTCGTCGAAGAGCCCGTCCCGCACTGGCTCGTCGTGAGCCGCGGCTTCACCGAGCTCGAGGACAAGGTCGAAGAAGATCCGGACGTGTCCGGGTGGGGCTTCGAGCTTACGTGTCGCCTGCCCGTTCGTTCGCAGGATCACGATTTCGGCTGGGTCCTGAGCTGGATGCAGAACATCGCCGACTACCTCGCGGACAATGCGACGTTCCTCGAGCCGTACCATCACATGCCGATGTACCCGGCGACGAGCGAGGACGAGATCGCGGCGATCGTGTTCGTCGACGACATCGAGCTGGCGCCGACGGAATCGCGGAACGGAAGACTCACCTTCCTCCAGATGGTCGGGCTCACCTCGGGCGAATACGAGGCGCTTCAATCGTGGAACGGGCCCTCGCTCGTCGACTTGATCCATGCGCGCGATCCGCTCTTCCTCATGGACGTCGAACGGAAGACATACCTGCGCGAGGAGGCGTTCGCGCGAGCGGTCGAGCAGGGACGCGAACGCGACGGCTCGTCGACGGGCGTCCTCTACGGCCTCGGCATCCTCTGGTTCAAGAACGCGAATGAGATCCAGGTCCACCTCGATCCCAGTGCCGCTCGGGCCGTTCGGACATCGGCGAAGGCCCGCCTCTCGCACCGAAATCCGATGCTCTTCTTCGGCGACCCGCGGAAGACGCTCCGGCCCGACGGCAGCCTCGTCCTCCACTCCCAGGTGAACATCGTGCTTCACTCCGAGGATGGTCCCTCCGAGATCTCGGAGCTCGAAGGCCGGAAGGTCGCCGTCATCCGCCTGAGCGACGCTGCCGTGCGGGAGCTCGACGCCGTGCTCCGCGACGAGCCCGGCTCGTATGTCTTGCCCTCGCTTCCGCGTGTGCGGTTCGTCGTGGCGACCGCACAGCGGCTCCGCGAGCCGACCTATCCCTGGTAACGAACGTCAGGCCGCGCCGAGATCGCAGCGCCGGATGATCTCCGCGCGCATGTTCGGCACGTGCTCGATCCCCTCGAGCAGCGCGTCGGCGGGGGTCATCCCTGCTGCGACGAGCTCCTTGAGGCGCGTGAGGTGTGCCCGCTCGTCTTTGCCGGACGGCGAGAGGAAACCGCGGCGCTCGAGACCGCCCTCGGCGATCTCGATCAACTTCTCGGCGAACGGCTGCAACGTTCCAGCGCGGAACTTCGCGCCGAGGCCCTTCTGCCAGATTTCCTTCCGCGAGGCGTTCACCTCGTCGTGGGTCCAGTCCGCGGTCATCGCGTCGGCCGCGGCGAGCGCCTTCTCGTCGTAGAGGATGCCGGTCCAGAGCGCCGGGAGCGTGCAGGCGAGCTTCGCCCCCTGCGCATCGGCCCCGCGCACCTCGATCGTCTTCTTGAGGCGAACCTCGGGGAAGAGCGTGTTGAGATGCGTCTGCCAGTCGCTCATCGTCGGCTTGTGGCCGGCATAGCCGCTCTTCCAGAAGCTCCGGAACGTCTGGCCGGTGTTCGCGACCTTCTCGCCGTTCCGCTTGAACATGAACATCGGAACGTCGAGCGCCCATTCGACGTAGTCGACGAACGACGCGCTCTTCTTCCAGAGCGAGGGGACGAGGCCCGAGCGATCGGGATCGGTGTCGAGCCACACCTTCGCGCGGTAGCTTTTTCCGCCGAAGGGCTGGCCCTCGTAGAACGGCGAGTTCGCGAACATCGCCGTCGTGAGCGGTGAGAGCTTCAGCGCGACGCGCATCTTCGTGATCGCGTCGGCTTCGGACGAGTAGTCGTAGTTCGCCTGCACCGTGGAGGTGCGCAGCATCATGTCGAGCGCAAGGCTCCCGCGCGTCGGCAGGTACTCGCGCATGACCGCGTACCGCTGCTTCGGGACCATCGTGTAGTCCTCGCGCTTCGCGAATGGGTGGAACCCGAGGCCGAGCCAGTGGATTCTCTTGTCCTGCGAGAACGGCGCGATCTCCGCGAGGTGCGCCCGGAACTCGGCGCAGATCTGATGCGCGTGCAGGAGCGGCGCGCCTGAGAGCTCGAGCTGGCTGCCGGGCTCGAGCGTCACGCTCGCCCCGTTCTTGAGCAGCGCGATGAGCGGCCCGCCCTCGGTCTCGGCCTCGGGGGTCCAGCCGCTCTTCGTCAGCGTTTCGAGGACCGCGCGCACGCCGCTCTCGCCGTCGTACGGGATGGGCCTGCCATCCTCGTAGACTCCGAACTTCTCCATCTCGGCGCCGACTCGGTGCTCGGAGGCCGGCTTGATGGCCGCGTGGAAGAGGGAGAGGAGGTCGTCGTACGACGAGACCGGCTTGTCGTTCAGGGTCTCCAGGGTCACGGCGCTGGTCATCCTTGATGTCGATGCCGCCGCGGGCTCGGCGGTTTCACTTGGACCAAGAAGCGCTCCCGAGTGACGCCTTTTTCCCCACGAGGCAGCCGCGAACGGAGCGGAGGTATCGACGCCGGAGCAAAGTGAAGGAGTCGAACCTTATAGCCTGGGAACGCAAAACCGCCGTCACGAAAAATGCCGCGGGCCCCGAGCGGTTCGGCCGCTGTCCGGCTCGAACAGCTGCTCGGCTCGACTGTTTTCATGCGAGCTGAGCATCCCCTTCCCGCGCGCCTGAGCGGGTCACTTCGTGGTCGTGCCGACGACGTCGACCTCGCCTTTCGGCCCTTTCCAGGTCACGACGAGGTCCTTGGCTCCCCACGCCCGCGCGAGCGAGCGGAGCTGACGCTCAGCTTGCGCCTTCGCTGACTCGAGCGCTCGAGGATCCTGGCCGGCCGCCGTGAAGGCCGCGAGCGCTTCACGGCGCGCAGCGCCCTCGAGCCCCTCGTTCCGGCGCGCGAGCATGTCCGTCGATCGCGAGTGCACGTACGAGCGCGACTCGTCGAACCGCGTCGACAGGACCTCCGGCGCGGGAAGCTCCACGTAGGCGGTGCCCGTCGCCGGATCCGACTTCACGTCGCCGTCGGCGAGCTTCGACAGATCGACGCCGATGACGACCTCCCCGACCGCGACGAAGAGAAGCGCGTCGTCCGCGTCGACGAGACCACGGAAGCGCTTCTGGTGGTCCTTCAGCTCGATGACCTTCTCGACATGAAGCGAGCTCGTCTCGAGGCGCGAGAGCGATCGAAGCTCGCGAACGACGGTCGCTCCGGCGTGCTCGACACGCACCTCCGACGCCGGGGCCTTCGGCTCGCGCAGGTAGCCGAAGCCCATCGCCGCGATCGCCACGACCGCCGCCGGCCACGCCAGCCGGGCGACAGCCGAGCTCACGCTGGTCCACGCACTCTTCGGAGAGCCGGTCTCGGGCGGGGTAACGTCCACTCCCGACCAACGTAGCGCGCCCACCGATGATTCCGAAAGCGGCTCGACCGCACCCGAAGCGAGCGCCGATGAACAGCCCAGGGCTAAGATGCAATCGTGAGCGGCGCGCTACGTACGGTCGGTGACGACGGACCCGAGCGCTGCACGTTCTGCCCTGCCGAAGCTGCCGGCCCCTGCGCGTCGTGCCACAAGCCGGTGTGCGGCGACTGCTGCACGCTGACCGAAGGCGGCGCACGAACGTGGGCGATCTGCCTCGACTGCGACCGGAAGGAGGGGCGCTCGCTCTCCGGCGCATGGCGCGGTCTCGGAATGTGGCTCGTCGCGATCCTCGTCGGGCTCGCTGCCCTCGTCGCGCTGATCGAGTGGCTCTCGCGCCGGTGATCAGCTGCAGTCGCCGAAGTCCTTGTACTGCTTGTGCTGGAGCGAGCACGCGCTCTCGCTCTTCGTGTCGACGATCTCGAGGCACGTCGCATCGCTGTAGCCCGCTGCTTTGAGCTGGTCGCAGCAGGCCTTCAGGTTCGTGCAAATCGGCCCGGGCTTCTCTTCGACCGGCGTGTCCGTGCCTGCGTCGGGATTCGTGCCGGGCGTCTCGTCGTCGTCCGGGGTAGCAGAGGCTGGACTCCCGCTCGGACCGTTGTCGTCGTTCGTCTTCTTCGAGGTCTGCTTCGACGACTTCGGCTTGTCGCTCGGGCAGCCGTCCTCGCCGGCCTCGCAGACGATGAGCGGCGTTTTCTGCGGTACCGGGGCGCTACAGGCGACCGCCCAGGCGCCGATCGAGAGAGCCACCACCGCGTTCCATGCCTTGCTCACACCGCTCATGCCCCGAGTGAGTGCAGGTACGATGCCGCCGCGAGCACCACGGAACACTTCGAGAAACTCCGCTCGCGCCGGCTCACCTGGGCCTCACCTGGGCACTGCGGAAGGGCTGCGTCCGACCAGGATCATGGGGGCGGGCCGAGAAGATCGTCCTCCTCGGCCGCGCCGCCGATCGGTCGTGTCTACTTCTTCTTCTTGGCGCCCTTCTTCGGCGCGGTCGCCTTGCCGCCGCCACCTTTCTTCGCGCCCTTCTTCTTCGGCGGCGGCGCAGGCGCGGCCTCCGGCTTCTCTTCGTCGCTCGACGAGGACGCGGTCACGGAGCTCTCCTTCGCCTCCGGCTTCGGCTCTTCCTTCGTCTCGCTCTTCGTCTCGGTGCTGGGCTCGTCGTTCTTCGCAACGCGCGTTGCGGACGAGGACGGAGCTTCGTCCATCAGCGTCGCGAGCTCCTTCTCCATCTCCTTCGTCTCGCCGTCGTGATAGCCGGCGTGGATGTAGCGGACCTTGCCGCTCCCATCGACGATGAAGGTCGTCGGCATGTTCTTCACGTTCCAGCGGCCGGCGATGGCGTGCCCCTCGTCCCATCCGATGGCGAACGTGGCGCCGTTCTCTTTCGCGAACTCGAGCACGCCGGTCTTCTCGTCATCGACGGAGATGCCGACGACCTCGACCTTGTCGCCCATCTTCTTCGAGAGCTCCTCGAGCTTCGGGAACGACGCTTTGCAGGGTCCACACCACGTCGCCCAGAAGTCGAGGACGACGACCTTGCCCTGGAGGGAGTCGAGCGAGATGTCCCCCTTCCCGTTGAGGGTCTGGATCGAAAGATCCGGGGCGGGCTTGCCGACTTCGGCGTGGCCGGAGCCGTCCGATGCGCTCTTGGCGCCTTTACTCGAGCTCCCACAGCCAACGAGAGCAGCGAGCGACAAAACTACAGCGACGCCGAACCGATTGCGCAGGACCGTCATAGGGTTTCACCTCTCCTCAAAAAGCGGAGCGAGTGCTCGCAAGAATCGCGCGCACCATTACAGAGGCGCGTCACGGTGGAGTGCGGGCGATGACCATCGATCACGAGACTGGAAGATCATGGCGCCCGTTCTCCATTCGTAACCGATCGGCAGGGATGCGACGACGACGACGCGCCTTCATTCGATGACCCTGGAATCCGTCAGCCTGAGCCGACGCCTGCGGGTGGTCCAATGTACCTCCAGGTGCGGACACAACGCACCTTTCCGGCGCCTCTGCAAGGCTCGTTAGTCCGCGGGATCACTCGATTTGTGCCGAATGATACCGGTCGGCATGGACATCGCTCGAGGCAGATCATGCCCTCGCCTGCACGCCTGGTCGCTGTCGGCAGTCTTCTCTTCACGGTCCTCTCGGCAGCGTGCGCCGCCGAGGTGGACGACGAGATCGACGACAGCCTCGATGGGACCGAGAGCGCGATCACGAACAAGTCCGTGTCGCTCAAATACGAAGGCACGTGCGAGTTCCTGCGTATGTGCTCGCGATGGTCGCGCGGGCTGCCCGAGGGCAACGTGCTCTGGGGATGTTCGGCCGAGAACCAGGACCACGGCGCGCTCGACTACGGTCCGTGCGACGACGACGGTCTCTGGGTCGCGGGACCGACGCGGGCCTACTGCGGAAAGACTGCAAAAATTTGCAAGGGTAGTCGCTGCGTGAACGCGAAGGTCAAAGACATCAGCGTCAGCCGCGACTGGGAGGCCTCGAACGGCGTGATGGCCGCCCTCGGCCTGCCGTTCGGGCTCACGGGCCGCTGCAGCGGGTACGGCGGCGGCAGTGTGAAGATCACGACGAACTGATCATCGCTTCATGCTCGTGCAGCCCCGCGCGGGATCGAAGCCTTCGCCGTCTTCTTCCGATCGAAGATGCGGACGCGACGAACGAGCAGATCGACGAGGTAGACCGCGAGCGCCGCGCCGATGAAGCGCGACCAGAGGTCCTGGTGGTAGCGGATCGACTCGCCCGCCGGATCGAAGACGTCCTTCACGGCAGGATCCATCCGGCCGCCCGTCACGAGCGCCGTGCGTGAGAGCGTGACGAGATCGGGCGCGAGCGCGAGGTACTCGCGCGGGTATGGGTTCGTCACGTGGCCGAAGCTCTCGGCGACCTGCACGCTCTTCTGTCCGCCCTTCCCGTCGTCGACGCCCTTCTCGAGCGACGCGTGGAGGAGGAACGAACCGAAGCGTTCGAGCGGGAAGTCCGACTCGTAGCGGCCAGGCGCCGTCTGCTTCATCGGGATATTCCGCGTCTCGCCGTTCGGCTGCGGCCCCGTGACGGTGAGCTTCGCGTCGAGGCCGTTCTGGAAACGATCGTCGCCGCCGACGGCGTCGATCGACGCCTTCACGTGACCGGTCGCCGGATCGATCGACGCGACCATGTCGTACTGCTGCCGCTTCTTCTGGCGCATGTGCTCGCGAACGAGCTGGCCCCAGAACTGGCCGTAGCCCGGCCAGCGCAGCCACTCGACGGCCCAGAGGTTCTTCACGTCGCTCGTCCACGCGAGCGACCAGCCGAGGCCGACGTGCCATCGCGCCAGAATCGGCTCGGCGACCTCGCTCTGGAGGATCTCCTGCGCCGGCGGCGGCTTCATCTTCGTCGCGACGTAGCCGTGGAGGAACGGCGCGGAGGCCATGTCGACGCCGCGGAGGAAGTCCGCCGGCGAGACGACCTTCGGCTGGAAGTACTCCTCGACTGCAGCGTTGCGGCTCACCATCTCCGTCTCGCGCGTGAACACGCGCGGGAGCTGCTGCGGGTCCATGACCTTGTAGAGGCGCCCGCCTCCGAGGTCGCTGATCATCCGGAGCAAGCCCTCGTCGATGCCGCTGCCGAGACCGACGGACGTGACCGTGATGCCCTCGGCCGACATCGCTTGCACGAGATCGCGGATGCCGTTGTGCGAGGCCTGCCCGTCCGTGAGGAGGATGACGTGCTTGCGCCGGGCGCGCGTCGAGGTGAGCGACTGATACGCGGCATCGAGCGCGCCGAAGATCTCGGTGCCGCCGCCCGCTTGGATGCGCGCGATGTCGTTCTGGATGCGCGCGCGATGTTTCGCGGCAGTCATGCGGACGACGCGCGTGGGCGCGGAGTCGAACGCGATGACCTCGATGAGGTCGTCCGACGAGAGCGTGTCGGCGGTCGCCTTCGCAGCCGCCTTCGCCATCTCCATCGGAAGGCCGCTCATCGATCCGGATCGGTCGAGGACGAGGACCATCGCGACCTGCGGCTCGTCTCGCTTCTTCTCCGAGTCCATCCGGACCGGGAGGATTCGCTCGATCGTCGTGTGATACCAGCCGCCGAGGCCATAGCCCGCCTCGCCTCCGGCGAAGAGGAACCCGCCGCCGAGATCGCGGACGTAGCTCTCGATTGCGTCCTGCTGCGTGAGCGACACCGCCTCGGCCGGCGCGTCCGAGAGGATGACGAAGTCGTAACGTTCGAGCTCGCGGATCGACGATGGGATCTCGCGCGGCGAGCGGACGTCGACATCGAGCTCCTGCGCCGAGAGCGCGGACGCGAGATAGCTCGCGCGCGAGGTGTTGCCCTCGGCATAGAGCACGGACGGACGCCCCGGAACCGCGACGCTGACGGCGAAGCGGTTGTTCTCCTTGAAGCGATCCTCCGGGATGTCGCTCAGGTCGAGCGCATAGGTGACCTCGCCGGCGACGCGGACGACGCTCTTGAACGTGACGTCGTTGTCACCCGGCTTGAGATCGATGTCGCGGATGCCGTCGAGACCGTTGATCGCCTCGCCCTGCTTGAGCGTCGCGCGGACCTTCTGCGGGCGCGACGAGAAGATGTTCGCGTGGAGGTTGAACGGCTCGCCGACGCGGACCTTCTCCGGGACGCGCAGATCGCGGAGCGCGACCTCGCCCGGCACCGGTCGGTGATACGGGACGGTGAAGATCTTCACCCCGAACTCGCGCGCGCGGTTCGCCTCCGCGAGGATGTCGCCGTCGGTCTGGACGCCGTCGGAGAAGACGACGGCGCGCCGGAGATAGCCCGACGGATACAGGCCGTACGCAAGCTGCATCGCGCTCGCGATGTCCGTCGCCGCCCCGAGCCCGGTCCTGCCTTTGGACGGCACGCCGTCCTTCGTCGGCGGGAGATCGTGTCGCTCGAGCTTCGGCGCTTCCTTCGCGTCGTCGGCGATCGGCACGACGCGCGGGCGCTTCGCGAACGTGATCACGCGGACAATCGCGTCGTCGGGCTTCTCCTTCAGCCCTTTCGTAATCTCGGCACGCGCATCGTCGATCGCCGCGTCCGGCACGGACTCGGAGACGTCGACGAGGTACACCGTCGCGATCTTCTGGGTCGTCGCCGTCCGCGCGAGCCGCGACAGGCCGAGCGCGAGCAGCAAGACGAACGCGATGCGCAAGACGACCGAGAGGATCCGCTGGGGGAGCGGCAGATCGGCGAGGCTCCTGCCTATCATCCAGAAGAAGAACGGCGCGAGCAGCGCGAGGCCGAGCATCTTCGGCGAGAGGAGCTCGTAGTCGGTGCCGTGACGCGCGAACGAGATCGTCGCAGACGACGAGCTGAGCACCGCGCTCCAGTAGATCCGGACACCGATGAGGCCGACGACCCCGCCGACGACCGCAAACACGATCCGCGCCGTCTCGACGGACTTCTTCGCGCGCAGCTGCAGCGCGAGCTCGATCAGCGACTTGACGACGACGTACCCGCAGCCCGCGGCGATCGCTCCCGTCAGCAGGAGATCGGTCCGTTGCGTGAGGAAGCCCCAGACGAGGCCCTTCGTCAGCTTGTTCGAGACGAAGAGCGCGATCGCGACGACGGCCGCGACGACGCCGGCGATCCCGAGACGACGCGTCGTCATACCGTGATCCTCCGGTGATAGGTGATCCACTCGATCGCCGTGAGGATGATCGCGGCGATGAGCAGGTAGATCCAGATCTCGCGGCGGACGCCGATCTGGAATCCCGAGAGCGTTCCGGCCTTCTTGCCGTCGACGATGAGCTCCTGCGCAACCTCGATCGAGCTCTCTTCGGCGTCGAGCAGGTTCGCTGCGAATGCTGCGGTCGTCGTCGGCGCGCCGCCGCTCGCCGCAGGCGCGTCCGAAGGAGGCGCATCCTTCGCGTTCGGCGCCGGCTGCTCGGGCGACACGAGGTCGAGGCCTCTCGTCGGATCCGCCCCTTCGGCGCCCGCGAGCTCGTAGAAGCCTGCGTGCTCACCGAGGTACACCGCGCGTCCTTCGTGCACGGGCACGAGCACCTCGTTGCCCGCCGGCGTCTTCAGCTTCGCCTGCCCCGTCTGCGTGACGACCGGCACGCGCCACACGTCGCCGGTGCGGAAGCTCGAGATGTACTGCGAGTCCTCGTCAGTGAAGAAGTTGACGCTGTTCAGGAGCAACAGCGGCCACGCCACGCGAAGCGGCAGGTCGCTGTCGCGCACGTCGAAGCCCATCGCGACGAACTTGTACCCACCGCGCTGACCGGTCACGAGGATCGGCCCGTCGACGCTCGCGCCGACGACTTTGTCGCCCGGCTGCGGCACCAGCTTGTGGCCCTTCGCGATGTTGACGTCATCGAGCGCGGTCCAGCGCACGATCGGGTGCTTGCGCTCGATCTTGTCGAACCCCGGGCTCTTCAGCTCGTTCTCCACCTTCACCGGCGAGCCCGGCCCGCGCGGATCGAGGTAGATCGCATGCGCACGCGGCAGATCGGCAGGCGTCGCACCGTCGAAGACCACGACGTCCTGCCGCTGGATTCCCGCGCTCAGCGCTGGCGCGATCTTCTCGGCGTATTCGCGCGGCGACGCGATCTGCACGTCGAGGTACTCGTCGAGGAGCAGCGCCGCTTCGAGGTACGTATTCCCCGGCGTCACGACGAGCACCTTCGCCCGCCGCCGCTCGGGCAGTAGCGCATACGCACGATCGTCCGCCGGAAGCTCGTCCTTGCTGCTCGCGAGCGGGGCGAGATGCGCCTCGAGCGCACGGCTCGCGCCCGAGAGGTTCGGATAGAAGCGCGGGAGTCGCTCACCCGGCTTGAGCCGCAACTTCGTCAGATCGACGAGCTGCCCTCGATCGTCCGCGCCCGCTGCCTTCGGATCGGCATAGAGCGACAGCTCGATGTCCTCCGTCTCCGGCCCGGTGTTCGTCACCTCGAGCATCACCTCGTAGCGACTCTTGTCGAGCGGATACCGCCGAACCGAAAATGCCGTGATGCCGACGTTCCGCACGCCACGCCCGATCGGCAGGTACGAGAGCTTGATGTCGTCGCCGAGGTGAACCTTGCCGGACGCGTCGACCGCCTCCCCCAGCCTGCCGTCGGACACGACCACGATCTCGGCGTTCTCGAGACCACGCAGCGAGTCGGTCGCGAACCGCAGCGCGCGGGGGAAATCGGCGCGTGCATCCGTCGGCTTGATCGCGTCGAGCGCGCGTTCGAGCTCCGAGGTGTCCGAGCTCGTCGGCCCGAGCGGCGTCACCGCCGCGTCCATCTGGGCGATCAACATCCGGTCGGACCCGCCGAGCCCGCGGATCACCTTCTTCACTTCTTCCTTCGCCGCCTCGAGCCGATTCTTCGCGGGCGGGACGTCGGTCGCTTGCATCGACGCGCTCGCGTCGACGAGGACCACGAGATTGCGCCCCTTGATCAACGTCGCCGCCGCGCGCGGGTCACCGAGCGCAAAGACCAACAGCGCCAGCAGCGCGAGCTGCACGAGCAGCGACAACAGCCGCTTCAACCGCGAGAAGAGGCTGGTCGCCTCCTTGTCGCGCAGGATCTTCTCCCACAGCTTCGAGAACGGCACGGCCACCGTCCGCCGCCGAAGCTTCAGGATGTAGAGCGCCGTCGCAAAAACCGCAGCCGCCCCGAAAATGGCCGCGAGCTGCGCAAGCGAAAGCCCAGCGAGGATCATGCAGCCTCCTCGAAGAACGTCCGCAACCACCCCCCGACTCCGGCCGACAAGCCGTCGTGGACCGACCTCACTGGGACCTCACCGAACGTGTTGTCGGCGCGATGATCTACGTCCATCGGCACCTCGGCCCCGGACTTCTCGAATCCACGTACGAGACGTGCCTCGCCGAGGAGCTTCGATACCAGGACATCCGCTTCGCGACGCAGGTGCCCATCGAGCTCACATTCCGGAATGCGCGGATCAAGTCCGCGTATCGAGCGGACCTCATCGTCGAAGATGTTCTTCTCATCGAGCTCAAAGCGGTCGAGTCCCTCACCGCGCTTCATGTCTCCCAGACGCTGACCTACCTGAAGCTCCTCCGCTTGGAGGTCGGACTGCTGGCGAACTTCAACTCCATCACGCTCACCGCGGGCCTTCGTCGACTGACCCGCAGCTGAGAAGGTTTTTGCCGACCCACACGTCGGTGAGAAAAGCTTCATCGGCTGACGCGTCGGTGAAAGAGTCTTCGGCCCGCATGTCGTCGAGAAGGACGTCGGCGCCTGAGCCGACGCCGACAACCACTTCGACGCCTGACCCGACGCCGAGAAAAAGAGATTTACAGGGAGACAGGGCGACAGGGAGCCGAGAGGGAGGAAAAGCGTCTCCCTTCTGTTCCGACCTGGACCCTCGTCGGCGCTCCCAAAACGCTGCGCGTTTTGCTCGCAAATTTGAGCCTCCCTCGCGACCTGCGAGGTCGTTCCGCACAGGCACTGGCGTCCTTGCCGACTGCAGGGGCTGGACGGAGTCGCCGCGCCGTGCGCGCGCTGCTCGGCCCATTCTCCCGAAGGTCTCGGGACGAAGCTTGGAGAGCGCTCCAGTTGGGGAACCACGATGGAGCCCGGAACGGAGATCTCCCCTTCCGAGCGAAACGTGAAGCGCCCGAGACCCTCGCGCGAAGCGCGGGGGCTCGGGCGCTTGACGTTTCGGGAGGGCCCAACAAGGCTCCACGTCGGAAAAGAGACGAAGCCCCTCCTCCCTCTGATCTCCCTGTCCCCCTGTCTCCCTGTAAATCTCGCCTCTCCAAACGCGCAACAGCAAGCGACCTGCGAGGCTCTGGTCTCCCTGACCCCCTGTCTCCCTGTAAATCTCGTCTCTCCAAACGCGCGACAGAAAGCCACCTGCGAGGCCCTGGTCTCCCTGTCCCGTTGTCTACCTGCAAATCTCGCCTCCCCGAACGCGCGACAGGAAACAACGGCGCCCAGGGCGCAAGACAAGCCGCCCGTTCCGGGAGCGCTCAGATCCACAGGACGGAGAGGAACGCGGAGGGTCACCGCAGGAACCCTCCGCGGCGGAACACTCGAAGGATCAGCTCGTCGAACGGGACGTTCACGTCCGCGCGGATGTACGGGACCTGCTTCGAGGTGCAGAAGCGATCGATGTCGTCGAGGTAGGAACGGTAGGCGGTCTCGAAGCGCTCGAGCACCTTCGCGGTGACCGTGACTTCGCGCTCGTCGCCCGTCTCGCAGTCGTAGAGGAGGACGTCGCCCGAGAGCTTCGGCTTCGCCTCGGCCTCGTCGACGATGTGGACGACGAACGGATCGAACTTGTTGTAGCGGAGCACGTTGATGCCGCGCTCGAAGCCGTGCGGATCGTAGAGGTCTGAGGCGAGCACGACGAGGCCGCGTCGCTTGTTCTGCGCGACGAAGGATTTCAGGGCGTCCTCGAGATCGGTCTGCCCTTCCGGCTCGAGCTCCTTCAGGAAGCGGAACACCTTGAAGATGCGCGCCTTGCCTCGCGTCGCGGGCATGCGATCGAGGACCTTGTCGGTCGTGGAGACGATGCTCACGCGATCGAGGTTCGCGAGGCCCACGTACGCCAGCGCCGCCGCGACGCGCTTGGCGTAACGGAGCTTCTTGGCGTCGCCGAAGCCCATCGACGAGCTCGCGTCGACGATGAAGTAGATCGCAAGGTCCTCTTCCTCTTCGTAGAGGCGGAGGAGGAGGCGATCGAAGCGCTGGTAGACGTTCCAGTCGAGGTAACGGAAGTCGTCGCCCGGCTGGTAGTCGCGATGGTCCGCGAACTCGACGCCCGAGCCGCTCTTCTTCGTGCGCCGCTCGGCGCGCATACGTCCGGCGAACACGCGCTTCGAGACGAGCGCGAGGTAATCGAGCTTGCGCTGGAAGTCGTCGTCGAAGAGGTCGTCGTCCGACGCCTTCGCTACGGCCCCCGCGCGCCGCCCGAAGACGGCGTCAAGAAACCCCAATCTGCGCCTCCGACCTGCCGGCGCCCGTCTTCGTCTCCGGCAGCGCCTTCAGGATCCCCTCGATGACTTGATCGGTCTTCACGCCTTCGGCCTCGCCCTCGAAGTTGAGGAGCGTGCGATGGCGGAGCGCAGGGAGCGCGATTGCGCGGACGTCGTCGATGCTCGCCGCGAAGCGCCCTTCGAAGAGCGAGCGGATCTTCGCCGCGAGGAGCACCGACTGCGCGCCACGCGGCGAGGCGCCGAAGCGGACGAAGCGCTTGCACATGTCCGGCGCATCCGGACCGTCGGGGTGCGTCGCCTGGACGACGCGGATCGCGTAGTCCTGCACGTGCCGCGCGACGGGGACCTTCCGCACGAGCGCCTGCATCCGGAGGATGTCGTCGCGATGCAGGACCGCAGCGCGCCCCGGGCGGGCCTCGCCGGTCGTGAGATCGAGGATGGCGTGCAGCTCCTCGCGATTCGGGAACGGCACATGGAGCTTCATGAAGAAGCGATCGAGCTGCGCTTCCGGAAGTGGATACGTACCTTCCGACTCGAGCGGGTTCTGCGTCGCGAGGACGACGAACGGCTCCTCGAGCGCATGCGTGCGGCGACCGACCGTCACGCGATGCTCCTGCATCGCTTCCAGGAGCGCCGACTGCGTCTTCGGCGTCGCGCGGTTGATCTCGTCGGCGAGGACGATGTTCGCGAAGATCGGCCCTTTGCGGAACTCGAAGACCTTCCCGCCCTGCTGCGTGTCGTCGATGACCGTCGTGCCGAGGATGTCCGCGGGCATCAGATCCGGCGTGAACTGCACGCGCGAGAAGTTGAGGCTCAGCGCCTCGGCGAGCGTGCGAACGAGCATCGTCTTGCCGAGACCGGGAACGCCTTCGAGCAGCGCGTGACCGCCCGCGAGGAGGCACATGAGGACGCCGTCGATGACCGGCTCGTTGCCGACGATCGTCTTCCCGATCTCCGTCTTCAGCGTCGCGATCGAAACGCGGAACTGCTCGACCTCGGCGCGAACCGCGCCAGCGTCAACGCTCTCAGCCATGTCTTCCGTGCCTTCGGTGATGGGTTGTCGAAGCTCGCAACGTGCGAGCGGGTTTCCTTCGTCGGTTCTGGCTCGTGCTCACGGGTTCGGGGCCGTCGGAGGCGCGGCTCCGGTCCCGCCGCCAGCGGCGTCATCGCGTGGGCGGATGAGCTGGAAGTAGCGGCGCACGTAGAAGCGGTAGCCGCCGGGGATCTCGTCCTTGTTGAGGGCCTCTTCCGCGACCGTGTGGTACTCGCGGTAGACCTTCGTGTAGCCCTTGGACGCGAAGCCGCGCTCGGCGGCGCCGAGGATCACCTCGCTGCGCGATCCGCCCTGCCCCGTGTCGTTGCCCTGGACCTGCGTGTCCTGCGTTCCGGACTTGAGGCTCGTCGCCTTGCCCTGGACGTTCTCGTCGTGGCCGGTGCCCCAGCCCTGGCCTTGCTGGCCCTGGCCGCCCCCGCCGTTCTGACCCTGACCGCCGCCCTGGCCCTGGCCTTTCGTGAGCATCAGGATCTTCTCGCCGTTCGGTCCGAGGATCCACGTCTCGCCGCCCTGGCCCTGACCTTGGCCTTGGCCCTGACCTTGGCCCTGACCCTGCTGACCCTGGCCCTGCTGACCCTGGCCCTGTCCGTTGCCGGCCTGCTGCCCTTGACCCTGCTGGCCTTGGCCCTGTTGGCCTTGACCCTGCTGATCGCCCTGACCTTGTTGCCCGCCCTGCTGGCCGCCTTGTCCCGGCTGGCCCTGCCCTTGGCCCTGCGCGCGCTGCTGGAAGACGCGAAGCCGCTGCATCTGACCGGCGCCGCCTTGTGATTGCTGGCGCATCATCTCGCGGAGCTCCTGGAGCTTCTGCCGGAGCTGCTCCTTCTCCTCCTGCGTCATCTCCTGCTTCGCCATGCGGTTGATGTCCTGCGCGGCGCTTTCGAGATCGTTCGCAGAGAGCCCCAGGTCCTTCATGAGGTCCTCGGCCGCCTTCTGGAGCTCGCGGTCGAGCCGATCGAGCTCGCGCTGCGTCTTCTGCTGCTGCTCGTGCTCGCGATCGAGGCGTTCGAGCTCGCGCTCCTTCTTCTGGAGCAGGCTCTTCTCCTGCTCGTTCGCGCCGGCGTCGCCCATCTTCTGCTTCTGCTTGAGCAGATCCTGCTTGAGCTCCTCGCGCCGGTTCGCGAGCGCCTCGGCGCGCTTCGCCTGATCTTCGCTGGCCTTCTTCAGCGCTTCACGCAGCTTCTCGAGCTGCTGCTTGTCGACGCCGCCCTTCGCCTGATCCTCACGGAGCTTCTTCGCGAGATCCTTGAGCGCCTTCTCCGCGGCCTCGAGGTTCTTGTCCGAGAGCGCCTCGCCAGTGGGCTTCGACATCTCGCTCTTCTTCAGCTCCTCGCCCATCTTCTTGAGGGCTTCCTCGAGCGCCTTCGCGTCGGCCTCACGCCCCTGGAGCAGCTTGTCCTCGAGCTGCTGCATACGGCGGAAGGCCTCCGTGCGATCGAGCCGCTTGTTCGCGAGGTCCTCGATGAGCTGATTGAACTCCTGGGTCGCGGCCTTCGCCTCGTCGGTCTGGAGGCGCTGATCGACCTCGCGGAGGAACTCGCGCATAGCGTCGAGATCGTCCTGCGTGACGTCGACCGCTTCGATCGTCTGCGCGCTCGCGATCGGCTCGTGGCGCCGCACCTCGAACACGAGGATCGCGGCGACGGCGACTCCCATCGCGACGAGGAAGGGCCACTCGCGCGGCGACTCCATCGGCACGGCGCGCTTCGGATCGACTTTCTGCGCGTGCTCGAGCGCGTCGTCGATCGCGGCGAGCATGAACGGCGTCCGTTCCTCGGTCTTCAGCTCTCCGAACGAGAGCGCGCTCGAGAGACGATCGGCGAGCCCGTGGAAACGATCGAGAGCGACCGCTCCCGCACGGCGCGGAAGCCGGCGCGCATAGGCAATGCCTGCGGCGACGAAGACCTGCAGGAACGAGAGCGCGAGCCCGATCCGGCAGAAGCGCTCGCTGATGATGCCGACCTTCCGGAGGACGAGGAGGAGCGCCACGGCGACGAGTCCCCCTGCGAGCGCCTTGGCCGCCCAGAGGATGGCGCGCCGGATGCGAAGCCGTCGTTCCGCGCGCCGCGCGGGACGCTCGATCGGGTCGAGCGACGGCACGCTCATCGGCGTATGGGATTCAGCGGCCGCTTCCGAGGTCATCCTGGTGTTCTTTCCAAGCTGTCTTGCTCTCGTTCGCCCGGCGGGAAGCACGGTCCGCGCCGCCAGTCGCCATCAACCTCGGTTACGACGTCGGACCCGTGACAAAAGTTTCCTTCATGGGTCCTCGACCGACACATATCGTCGGGCTTTGCCTGGCCCCAGAGATCTCCTCCGCCTCGCTGTCGCTCGGCTCCGTCAAAACGCTTCGCCTGTGCTTCTCCTTACATCGTAGCAGGGATCGCGGACGCTGAAGGCCCCCTCCCTGGGGTCCCGGAACGAGCGAAGGCGCCCCATGTCCTCGGCGAACGAGCGGCGACTCAGCCATTCGTGGCGGAACGAGCAACGAGACCATACGCCGCCGAAGGGCGCTTCCATTCCCAACTTTCACGTGAGGCGTCTTGCCCGCCTACGGCAGAGCCGAAGGGCTCGAGCCAGGTTATCGATGTTCGGAGGAGAGACCCGTGATCGCAAGCGCGTGGAGCGGCACGCGACCTGGGTTACGATGCCTGCCCCCGTGGCCATATTGCCCGAGCTTCCCAAGGTCGCGCTCGATGTCGTCGCCGATCGGTCCGACGAGCGCGAAGGCTTCCTCACCCTCCAGCGTTACGAGCTCGCCCTCATCGAGAACGACGACGGCAAGAGGAGCGCGCCCTTCCGGTACGACATGATCCGGCGGCGCGCGCTCGACGCCGCCGTCATCGCCGCGCACCACCTCGACGACGGCGGCAAGCCCTGCGTGTACCTGAGGAGCGCCGTCCGCCCTCCCGTCGCGCTTCGCCCGATCGAGCCGAAGGTCTCCGGCGTCCAGTGGGAGCTGCCGGCGGGCCTCATCGAGCCGGACGAGACGCCGGAGGTCTCCGCCGCGCGCGAGCTCGAAGAGGAGCTCGGGTTCGCGATGAGCTCGGAGGCGATGAAGCCGCTCGGCCCAAAGGCGCTCCCCGCCCCTGGCTTCGTCGGCGAGCTCCACTTCTACTTCCACGTACGCGTCGATCCGAAAGCGCGGAAGGAACCGCGAGGCGACGGCTCGGCGCTCGAGGAAGTCGCGCGCATCGTGAGCGTTCCGCTCGATCGAGCGCTCGCCGCATGCAGGGCGGGCGAAGTGCTGGACGCGAAGACCGAGCTCGCGCTTCGCCGGCTCGCCGAGATCCTCTGAGATGGCGAAGCGTAGGAAGCCGAGGGTCGCGGTCGTCGTCAAGCGAACGACGTACCGCAAGTTCGTCCTGGAAGTGCACGACCCGCTCATCGCGCGCCTTCTCCGCCGGCACGATCCAACGGTGGGCCGCCTGAAGCAGTCGCACGAGGATCACGAGTCGACGATCCGCGAAGTGGAAACGGCGCTCGATGCGCTCGATGCAGAAGTGGTCTTCCGCGGCGGCCCGCGCGCTCGCGTGCCACCGAAGACGGACCTCGTCGTCACGATCGGCGGCGACGGCACGCTGCTCGCGGCGTCGCATCTCATCGGCGACGGTACTCCGCTGCTCGGGATCAACAGCGCGCCGGGACATTCCGTCGGCTTCTTCTGCGGTGCGACGAAGGGCAACGTGAAGGAGACGCTCGCGCGCGCGCTCGCCGGCGAGCTCGCACGCACGGAGCTCACGCGCATGCGCGTCGAACTGAACGGCAAGGCGCTCCACAACCGCGTCCTCAACGAGGCGCTCTTCTGCCACGCATCGCCCGCCGCGACCTCGCGCTACATCCTGATCATCGACTCGGGCGAAGAAGAGCAGCGTTCGAGCGGGCTCTGGATCGGTCCCGCGGCCGGATCGACGGCTGCGCAGCGGAGCGCCGGAGGCAAGGTGCTCCCGCTCGAGTCCGAGCAGCTCCAGTACGTCGTTCGCGAGCCGTACACGCCGGCAGGTGGGCATTTCCGGTTTGCGCGCGGCCTCGTCGATTCGGACGAGGAGCTCGTCATCCGGAGCAAGATGCGCGAGGCAAAGGTCTTCCTCGATGGACATCGCATCGTGCACTCGGTGACGCTCGGCGACGTCCTCACGATGCGACGCAGCGACGAGTCGCTCACGGTCCTCGGGATCAAGCGGAAGCGGCGCGTCTGACGCGCGCGGACGGTTCTCTCATGGCTCGGCGAGGACGCAGCGTCCATCGCGACATGCGGCCTTTCGAGCAGGCGCCGGAGCGCACGGAGCGATGCGGCACGTGCACTGCTGCGTGATGCCGTTGAGGCTCTCGTCGAAGCCCGCGGCGCGTGAGGTCAGCATCGGCCGCGGCGTATCCGGGCATCCGCAGTAGTCGCCCGCCATGCGGACGGTGCACTCGTCGTCCTTGGTGCATCCCGGGCCGCCGCTGCTCCCGTTGTCGCTCGCGAGGCTGTCGTCGACCGTCACGATCGCCTTGGCGCATGCGTCGCTGGGGACGGCGCCTCCGTCGATCGTGTTCCCCTTCACGAGCAACCCCAAGATGTCGCCGTCGGGCCCTGCGTCTCCAAAGCCGTCCGCGCCTCCCTTGCAAGCGATCGACGCCGCCCCGGCAGCGACGAGGGCAAGCGGGAAGACCATCACGACCAGCGACATGCGTTTCATGAAGCCTCCAGTCCGAGCCATGGGGGGGCCCGTGACGTGACCGGATCATGAACATCCACACGCCCGCGCGTGACCCTCGCCCAGACTTTGTCGCGCGACCGCGCGCGCGCGCCGAGGCGGCGCAGCGGCGTCGAAGGACGGGCTTCGTCAGCGGCCAAAAAGAAAGCCCGCCCTCACCCGCTCCAGCATGCGGATGAGTGACGGGCTCTCCCCGCGCGCGGCCAGGCCTCGAGGAG
>JAEXCN010000085.1 GCA_023402175.1 Pseudomonadota bacterium
GCGCTCCACTCCGCCGCTTGCGCGCGATGGCATCCCGCGCACCCGGGCGAGTCGGCGCTCAGCTCCGAAGCCGGCGCGTGCTCGGGACCCGGCGCGCTTGCAAGGGCGATCGGCGCGCGGGGCAGCGAGCGCGTCTCTCCGCAGGCGAAGCCGAGCACGGCCGACGCAGCGATGAGGAGGCCCCCGAGCTTGCGCACCGATCGAGCATACGCGCACCACGGCGCGTCGCTACCCTGTGCCTCGAATTCAGAACATCTGGCCGTCGGCGGCGTAGATGCCAATCGGGAAGTTCGGATTCGCCGCGACCGCGTCGGGCGAATAGGCGAACTCGACGCGGAATACGGCGGCGGTGCCCCAAACGACGAACACGCCCGCGCCGACGCCGTACTTGAGGCCGAGGCCTTTTCCGTCGCGCTCGTCGGGCCCGTACTTCGTGAACACACGTCCGGTGTCGAAGAAGATGTTGTTCCCGACGCGGAAGTCGTCGCCGAACAGGCGGAAGCGAAGATGCGTGACGCGCAGCTCGACGTTGCCGACCATCTTCAGGAGGCCCGAATATCGCCCGTTCGGCACGCCGCGCACGCCCTGTCCGCCGCCGGGCATGTCGAGCGGGATGAATGCGCCGCCTTGCGAGAGATCGTAGAACGGGACTTCACCTGCCATCGCATCGATGAAGACGCGTCCGGCGAGCACGAACGGGCCGCCGAGCGGGACGTACCGCCGGAGGATCACGTTCGCTCCGCCGAAGTACACGCCTGCGCGGGTCGGCGTGGCCCCGCCGATGCGGAGCGCATACTGATCGAAGCTGCCCTTGTGAGGAGTGATCTCGTTGTCGCGCGTGTCGTCGATGAGGCCGGCGGAGATGATGCCGATGTTGAGCGCCTGGAGCCCGCGCAGGTACGGCTGGCCGTCTTTGTCGACGCGGCGCGAATCGAGATCGAGCTTGCTGTCGGCGTAGCTCGACGGGCTGACGTTGCGGAGCGCGAGCCCGTACATGACGCTGTAGGACCCGGCGAGAGGCTGGCGCAAGTTCACGCGGGCGCGGATCTCGCGATGAACGTACTGGTAGCGGCTGCCGAGGCTACCGTCGGGGTTCGCGATCGTGCGCGTGTTGTTGCCGATCCCGAAGTATCCGGCGTTCACCGTGCGCTCGAAGAAGATGCCCGGCATGATGCGGACCTTCCCGTAGACCGCGCGCGGGATGTCGAGCCGCATGTCGTGGCTCTGCTGCACGACCTCGGTTCCGCGCGGACCGTCCTTGATGCTCGCGGAGAGGAGCCCGTCGATCTTCCAGCGGAACGGCTGATATCGCGGCGAGACGCGCGTGACCGTGGCGGCGACGCCGATCTGGAAACCGATATCGGTGTTGCCGCCGAGGATCGGTGCCCCAGCGAGCTCGGTCTCCTCCTTTTCCGGCTTCTCGCCGGTCGGCTTCGTCTCGGGCTCGGATTCGATTGTCGTCGCGCGGGGCGGCGAGAGCGCGGGCTTGTTGTCGTCGTTCGCGGCCTGTGCCTCGCGTGATGCAAGGACAGTCAGCAGCGTCGCCGACGCGAGGAGCGCTCTGCCCGCGCGCGAACGCAGGCGCATGTGAGACATCGATCAGTCGTTCGGCGGCGGAGTCGCGCACTCTTCGGTGATCGCGCTCGCGTTCGAGGCGCACGGAGCGGGAGCCGCTTCTCCGAGCGCGACGCTCGCGATCCAGTCGGCGACGTATTCGCCGCGACTGGACACGATGCCGCCGTGGGTCTGCTCGGCATCGACACACGTGGTGAGCTGCACGTGGTCTTGCTCGAGGCGATCGAGAGCGCACTTCATCCGGTTCGGCGGGATGGTCGTGTCCTTGAGACCGTAGGTGAGGAGGATCGGCGTGCTCGCCGCCGCACCCGTGAGGTGAGGGCGGTCCGCGGAGTAACGGTCGATCCACTTCTGGCAGCGAGCGTTGTCGCACGGAAGCCCGTTGGTGGCGTTCGTTGCGACGTCGGACACGAAGGCCGGGTCGAACAGCTCGTCTGCGTAGGTCGCGACCTTCGCGAGCTCCGTCGATCCCCAGCACTCGTTCGCGATGAAGGAAGCGATCGCGGCTTGCTTGTCGGAGGCGAAGAGCTTCATGCCCTCGCCGGGACCGTCGAGGAGCTCGGCCTGCGTGTAGTGGTACCAGACGCTGATGTTCGGAACCGAGGAGGTGGCGACCGGGAAGCCGACGCCCGCAACGCGGTTGAGGACCGTGCCCCAGGAGCGCTGGCTGAGCCAGAGCGGGGCGTACACCGCCGCGCCCACGACAGGCGCGGCCGCACCGTACGACTCGGCGGCGGCCAGCGCGGCGAGCGCGCTGTGACCGCCCTGCGAGTGTCCGACGAGGACAACCTTGTCGTCGAGAGCGGGGAAGAGCTTCTTCAGCGCGCGGGAGCCGTCGAGCGTCGAGCGCGCAACGTCGGCCGCTTGCGCGTACGCGCTCGGCGGATTGCCGGGGGCGCCGAAGTTCGCGTAGCCGGCGAGATCGGGAAGGATGACCGCGTAGCCGTAGCCGACGAGCGGGTAGACCATCCGCCAGGCATCCCCGTTGATGCCATCGAGCGCGGGATCGAGCTTCGTGACGGCGCAGCGGGCGGCCTGACCGCGGCTGCCGCGGCCGGCGACGACGATGGGGAGCTTCTCCGCGCGCGGCGTCTCCGGGATGTACACGAGCGCGCTCGAGACGGACGGAGTGCTCGCGGCGTCACCGCGCTCGGTGCGGTACGAGACCTTGTAGACGCGTGCGTTGCTCGTGAGCGGCTTGCCAGTGAAGCCGAGTTCCGTGAGCTTCGCTTGCATCGCCTCCTTCGTGAGGTCGGGCTCCTTCGCGCACTTGACGATGCTGCCGCGCGCGTTCGGGTCGGGCGAGAGCGGGCCCGGATCGCCGTAGACCGAGTCGCTCGGATCGGTGCACGGCGACGAAGGCTCGGTGAGCGTGGGGCCCGCGTCGGCTCCGCCATCGCCCGTCGGATGACTGCCGATCGGCGACGGCGTGTCTTCCGAACAAGCGGCGGAGACTCCTGCCAGGAGGAGGGCCAGAGCCGAGAAGCAAAGGGTGATGCGCATGGGTACTTCCTAGAACGTGTATGCGACGTTGACGTTCACGAATCCGATCTGCGAACGGTACCGGCCATCGGCGCTCGGCGAGCGCGAGACCGTGTACGCGCCTTCGGGGTGCGCGGAGATGTTCTGATCGTTCGCGCCCTTCGTGTTCACGTTGAAGAAATAAATGTGGTTGTAGCTTCCAGCGAGCGCCCAGTGCTTGTTGAAGTCGTACTTCGCGCCGAGCGTGAGGTAGAGCCGGAGCGCGTCGACGGTCGAAGAGTCGATTGTCTCCTTCGGCACCGCGGGCGTCGTCATCCCGACGCTCCCAAACCCTTCGAGCTTGTCGGTGATCATGTAGCCGGGGCCGACGCGCACGCCGATCGCGTTGTTCCAGTTGCGCGGGATGTTGAGGATCACCTTGCCGCCCGAGAGGTCGGCACCGTCGCTGGCAACGTTGCAGTCCTCGCCGGGTTTCACGACGCACTGACGCTCGAAGACACTCCAGCGCACGAACTCGAAGTCGCCGCGGAGCACGAGCCGCGGATCGACGCGCCAGTCGGCGCCGAAACGAATGATGTCCGGCCACGTCTGAAGGAAGTCGATGTCCTCCTTCGTCTGCGGGTTCGCACCGAGCTTCGTCTCGAGCGTGCCACTGAGCCGGCTGTCGCCGAAGCCGGGCTGGGAGTTGTACGAGAGTCCGAGCCTCAGATCGTCGGTCGGCTCGTAGTAGACGCCCGCGGAAGCGGCGAGGTTGAGCCCGGTCGCGTTGAGCAACGAGCGACCTTCGACGAGGTTCCCGTTCACGACGGTGGTGTCGCTCCCGTCGGAGTTGCGCGCGCGGACCGTGGACACCATTTGGAAGACGGGGCTTACGCTCGCGCCCACGGAGAACCGAGGGTGCAGCCGATAGGCGACCGCAAATGTGTTGTAGACGTTGAGGATCTGTCCGCTGATGTTGTGCCAGCGCTGGACGCCGTCCGTCGACCCAGGGCTGCCAGGCACGCCAGGCACGCGGTCCCAGGTCGCCATGCCGCCGAACGGGACGTATGCAGCCCAGCCAGCACGGAGATTCTGGGTTCCGAAATCCGTGTTCACGCCGACGAACGGCAGCGCGAGCACGTTCGTCAGCGTTGCCTTCCCCGTGTTCGCGGCGACGTAGTTCGGGTCGTCGAGAAGGCTGGGGTCGGAGGGCGAAAGGGCGTCATGCGTGCGCGTGTAGCTCGCCATTCGCAGGAGCACGGACACGTCGCCCGTGATCGTCGTGCCCTTCGTGCCTCCGAGCGCCGCGGGGTTGAAGTAGACCGCAAATGTATTCGGCTGCGCCGGCGTGCCGTGATCCGCGCCGAATCGGGCCGTCAGATAACCGCTTGCCGCTGCATCCTTCGGGCTCGCGACGATGCCCGCGAAAGCGGCGAGACAGAGCGAAGACGTGAACCAAAAGCGGCGGGAACGGCGCGACGCGGATGCGCTCATATTGACTTGTTGAGGTATCACGAATGACGGACTCGGTGTAATCGGATCCGAGCTTCATGCTTTGGGCTCGGATGCAGAACGATTACCGAGGCAGCAACCACGCGCGATAACGCAGCGTGGCATTCGGAGCGGAGCCTTGCATGAGGGCGCCGCGACCGGTAGAAATCTTGGGAATGCGCGCTCGCTACCCGCTTGCTTTCGCCGCTGTCGCCGTCGGAATCGTCGCCTGCATTCCGCATCCGGATGGCGACTTCGAAGACTTCGCCGATCGAGCGAACGCGTTCTCTTCGAACGAGGGCGGTGGGTCGTTCGAGGCCGCCGCTCCGCCGACGGAAGGCGTCACGGGGCTCTACTACGGCGCGTGTCTCTGCCAGCTCGCGTTCTACCAGGTGGAGCAGGTCTTCAACTTCTACACGGAGACCACGTTCACGCCGGACCCCGCAGGCGGCGGGAATTTGAGCCTGACGCTCCAGCCGCTGAAGCTCGCGTCGGACGGAAAGCATCCGCCCGCGAACGTGTCGAAGGAAGGCTTGGTCGGCGAGAAGAAGGACGTTCCGGCGACGACGCCCAATGTCGCTGCGGCGGACGGACGCTACACAATCGAGCTCGGGACCACGACCGTGCCTGGCGAGGCCAACCCGATCACGGGCCGCCCGGTCGTCATCGACGCCGCGAAGCTCACCGGCTTCTTCGGCAAGGACCGCTTCTGCGCGCGTCTCAACGGCAACGTCACGCAGCCGATCCAGCTGACGCTCGAGCCGGAGAAGAACATTTGCCAGTTCGTGCCGATCAAGGACGGCGAGCCCACGCCGACGTTCACGGTCGACGACTTCCAGCCGGGCTCCTGCCCGTTCTGATCACTTTCGACCAGATCGCCCGAGCGTCATCGGCGGTCCCGCTGTTCTTCGCGTTTCGAATCGAGGGGACCGCGCTTCGGCACGCGTGACGTCAGAAGGTACCGGCCACGCCTACGGCTGACGGGGATATGACCGGACGCCACGTCGGGGTGATGCGAGACGTCTTCGTCGCCGGCATCGGCTCCGTGCCCGACGTGAGCGCGTACGCGAGCACCGTCAGGCCCGCTGCGAGGACGGTCGCCCCGCCGAGAACGTCTGCGACGAGCGCCGTCGTCTCCGTCTTCGTCCGCGCATCGTCGATGCCTTTCTTGTTGTCCGGCGTGTCGAGCGCCTTCTCGTAGTCGGCGTGGTTCGATGACGTCAGGATCGCCATCGTCGCCGTGCCCGCGCCGAGAACGCCGGTTGCGACGAGGCCGATATAGAACGGCGTTCGGCTCTTCTGCCGTACGGGCGGCGGCGGCTCCGCGGTCGCGGTCGCAGGGCCCATCCCCGCGATGGGCTTCAGCTCGAACGTGAGCTCGATCTGCTGCGCGCCTGCGAAATCGAGCACGCGCGTCTCGGTTTGGTACCCCGACGCGGTTACCGAGATGCGATGGCGACCGGCGCTGACGAGGATCTCCTGCGGTTTGCCTCGCGGCTCGTCGTCGACGAGCACCTCGGCCGAGGGGACGTTCACGACGAGCGAGAGCTTCGCCACGCGCGGGCGCAGCTTCGCGAGGTCGGCCTCGACCTCCTTCCTGCGATCGGCGTCGATCTTGTCGCCACCTTGCGCGAGGTACTGCTCGAACGCGCGTACGGCGCCTGCGTAGTCCTGCAGCTGATAGAGCGTCTGTCCGAGGTTGTACTGGATGCGGAACGACGGGGCCGCTGCATTGGCCGCACGGAACTCCGCGAGCGCCCCGTGGAAGTTTCCTTCCTTGTACAGCTCGACGCCGCGAGTGAAGCGCGTGCGACCTTCTTCGACGTTCTGCGACTGCGCGCGCGCGATCTCCGGATGGCTCGCGACGACGGCGAACCCGAGCGCGATGCCGAGCGCCGCGCGCTGCAGACGAGAGCGAAAGACGTTCATGGCGCGTACGGGTCCTTCTCGTCGAGCGTACGCGACGGCACCTTCGTCGACGTCGGCACCGGCGCCGGCGGCGTGGCCGCTGTTGATGCGGTCGGCGGCGTCGGGTGAGCCTGCGAGGGTTGGCGAACGACCGGAGGCCTCACCAGTCGAATGCCGACCGGGGGCGCAGTCGGAGTACGCATCGTGGCCGATGCAGAAGCGAAAGCCGACGCAGAGGGCAACGCCGACACGGGCACGCTGCTGGCGGCGGGTGGTGCACTGGTC
Source organism: Pseudomonadota bacterium (assembly GCA_023402175.1). GTDB lineage: Bacteria > Myxococcota_A > Polyangia > Polyangiales > Polyangiaceae > Labilithrix. Next base: position 6,721 of record JAEXCN010000085.1, read on the forward strand.
CCGTTCGCCACCGGCGGAGGCGTGGGCTCGAGACTTTGAGGCAGCCCCGGCTCCGGGTGCTCCGGAGGCGAGGCGATGCCTGCCGTCACGCGCGAGCTGACGACGTAGGCGATGGCCCCGGCACCGACGGCAATCGCTGTCGCGACCCCGAGGACGAGCGCCGTCGACCTCCGGCGGACTGACGAGAGCTCCGCACGCGAAGCGAAATGCGAGCTCGGAGCGAGCAACGTCTCGGCGTTCGGACCGTCGGGCGGCGGGATTGTCTGCGAAGAGATCCCTCCGAGCTGCCGGGTGGAGCTCGATGGCGGCTGCCCTTTCGGTGGCGTGATCGATTGCGATTCGGGCGACGTCAGGAGCTTCGAGTAGCTCGCAGAGACCCCCGCGTGCTGCATCGAGGAGACGCGCTGCTCGACGAGCGTGCGGAGCTTCTCGCGTTCCTGTGCGAAGGCGTCGCGGAAGGTCTTCGCCCATTCTTTGCGGTTGGGCTCCCCGTGCTTCTTCAGCCACAGCTCCATCTCGGTCTGGAAGTCGGCGGCGCTCGCGAAACGCGCAGCGGGATCTCTCGCCATCGCGCGATCGCAGATCCTCGCGAGCTCCGGATCGACTTCGTGGACGATGTCCGCGATCTTCGGGTCCTCGCCCGCCGCGCGTCGAACGATGACGTCACTCGATGTCATTCCGTCCACGAGCCGGCGGTTCGCGATGACCTCCCAGAGGATGACTCCGACGGAGAAGAGATCCGCACGCCCGTCGACTTCGCCGAGGCAGGCCTGCTCCGGCGCCATGTAGCCGACCTTGCCCTTGAGGACGCCGGCTTGCGTGGCCTGCTCCGCGGCGGAGCTCTTCGCGATGCCGAAGTCGACGAGCTTCACGCGGCCGTCGTAGCCGATGAGGATGTTGTGAGGGCTCACGTCACGATGCACGATCCCGAGCAGCGAGCCGTCGAAGTCGGTCAGCGTGTGCGCGTATTCCAGCGCCTCGAGCACGTCGCAGAGGACGCGCATCCACACCGTCAGAGGGAGCTGGGTTCCGGGGAGTCGCCGTCGAACACGCGTCGCAGGCTGCCCCTCGACGTACTCCATCGCGAGCATCAAGCGGCCGGAGAGGTCGCCGACCTCGAACGTCTGGACGACGTTGGGATGATTGAGTCGCGCCGCGAGCCGCGCTTCGTCGAGGAACATCGCGCGGAACTCTTCGTCCTGCGCCATCGATTCCTTGAGCAGCTTGATGACGCACAGCTTGCGGAACCCCTCGGGCCCGTCCGCCACGGCGAGGTAGACGTCCGCCATCCCGCCGTGGCCGAGCGCGCCGAGCAGGCGGTGTTTGCCGAGTGCGTCGCCCAGGGACAGCTCTCTCGCCTCGAGCGCTGCGAGCTCGCCGGACTCTTCCACGCGTGTCGGTCGTTGCGACTGGCTCATGGTGACGGTGCGATCCCGACCGTTGTGACCGCGCCTTTGCGCACGAACGCGCGCGCCGACCCGAGCTTCTTCGTTCCGTTCTCGAAGAAGGCGATGAACGTGTGAATGCCCTCCGGCACGTTGAGGAACCCGCCGCGACCGGCGCCGTCGCTGTTCGTCTCGTCGGCGGAGGGAGTGGAGTTGATGATGACGAACGGCTTGAGGAGCGGATCGAGCGCCGTGGTCCTGAAGCTCGCTCCGCCTACCGGATTCTGGAAGCAGTCACGCGCGAAGACGAACACGAGGCCGTGCTCCGGGCTCAGTGCTCCCTGGCCGAACGTGAGCTCGGCGATGAAGCGGACCTCGCCCGTGGTGAACACGAGCTGGTCGAACGTCGTGGACGCCGCTCTGAGCGGCGGCGCCGTGAATCGATAAGTCGGCGCGTACGCCGGTGAGAGCACCTCGAAGAAGCCGTCGAAGCCGTATTCCACTTTGGCCGTGACCTGACCGGCATCGGTCGGCACGACCCAGCCGGCGCCTGCTTCCGGTCCCGCGTCGCTCGGCCCGTCGGCTTGCAGGTCGCGTGGCTTCCCGCATGTGGGATCGGCGACGCCGCAAAGGCGCACGCTCGCGTTCGTCACGGGTGCTCCCGCGGTGAAATCCGTGAAGCGCATGAGCACGTCGATCTGGCGGCTCGGATCGGGGATCGGCGGCGGCCAGAGCGCGCACGAGAACGGACCGTCCTCGCCCGCATCGCCGATGGGCGCGTCATTCCCAACGTCCGCGATCGGGCCGGGCGGCGTGATGCACGCGCTCTCGGAGCAGATCAGCGTCTCGAATCCAGCGCCGCGCGCGCGGCAGTCGTCATCCGTCGCGCACTGATCCTTGCTCGTCGAGTAGATGAGCGAGCACGCACCGGACGCGACAGCGAGTGCTCCGGTTGCCAAGAAGCCAATCCTCGTCGTCCGGTGACGGACCATTCAAACATGCCTGTCGTCCAGGAACGGGGCGGAGCCACGCTACTCCGAAAGCGTCCTGGCGGCGGCGCACCCCCTTTATGTGAAGGAGGATACCCATGTAGCGGCGCCTCCGCAAAGGCAGCCGCGTAGTCTCCGAGGCCGCTACGCGCGTCGAGCGATTGATGCTTGGAACACGCAGCGTCGAGTGAGGAGCTCCAAAAGCAACGGCGCCGCTCCGAAGAGCGGCGCCGCGCTTGTCATCGGCTTTCTACGAAGCTCGGATCAGGGCTTGTAGACAGAGACCGGCGGGTTGTTCGGGAACGCGAGGTAGTGGAACTTCTGCGTATTGGGCTTACCGTTGACCTCCGCAGGGACATTGGGATCGGCATCGCCCACCATGACGAACGTGAACGACGCGCCGTTCGCGTATGCGCTGCCTTCCGGCACGCCCGTCGGGAACGACGCTCCCTGGATGGCCTTGAGGGGCAGTGCGAGCTGCCCAACGTTCGGATTGGCCGTGAAGAAATCGGTCTGGAAGTTAATCCCGTCGACCTGGACGAGATCGGTCTTGTCGTACAGCCCAACGACGCCGTTCGAGACCGGCTTGAACGTACCGCCGCCGTCGGCAGCTGTCGTGTAACCCGGGGTGGTGGTGATCGGCCCGCCGGTGACGTTGTGGTCGAAGAAGAACTTCGCCGACGCGGAAGCGTGGATGAACTGCGTCCCGACCTTGTCCGCCGGGATCTCGGTCGCGCGATCGAGCTCGAAGACGCGGACCTGGAGGTTGCCCGTGCCAGCGCCGCCGTCGTTGGTGAAACCGGCCCCGCACTTGTCCTTGAGCGTGATCTGCGTGTCGTTCGTGCAGCCCGTGAGGACGAGCAGGTAGCTCTTGTCCTGCTGGAAGGTGCCCGCCGGAATGACCGGGAGCTTCCAGTAGTCGACGTTCTCTTCGAGCGGTCCTCCGCCGGCGTCGAAGTTCTGCCCGAGGATCTCGGAGCAGCCCTTGCCCGGCTGACCCGCGCCCGGCTTCACGATGCCGGCCTTCGCGAGCGACTCGGCGTTCATGAGGTACGGCTGGATGAAGAGGCCGTTGAGCGGCAGGCCGGTGCCGGTGACGTTGCCGCCGAGGCCGATGTAGACGGCCGGCGGGATGGCCGGATCCGGGCTCTGGTCGGGCAGCGCCGGGAGGCCGGTGAGCGTCACGTTCGCGGCGGTCGTTCCCGCGGCGAAGCAGACGCGGAGGCCACCGCTCTTGAGGTTCGGCCCGAAGTCGGTGGCCGCGTTCACGAGCTGGAGGCGCGCGGGGCTGCCTGCATCCGCCGGGGCCTCCTGGTCCTTGCCCGCGTCCTCGGAACCGCCGTCGGTGCCGGGGCCGGTGTCGCCGCCGCCGGCGTCCTTCGTGACGACGTTGTCGTCGTCATCGCCGCAGGCGACGAGGAACGCGCCGAGGCTCGCGCCTACCAGAGTCAACGAGGCCAGACTGTAACGAAGCCATCCCTTGTTTCGCATCGACGCTCTCCTTTGACCAAGCGGAATTGACGAAGCCACCCTGCGGGGCTCACCACGGACGAGCGAAACTGCCGCTCGGGCAAGCAAGCCCAGGTGCAAGACGAAGGAAACGTAAAGAACTGCTGACCCTCCCGCAAGGAAAGAAGCTCGACTGTGGCGGCGGGGCAACAGTCGCGCAACACGCGTTTGGGACCAGGATCGCAATGTCATGGGGCTGCGTTTCGCAAGTCGCGGCGGCTTGCGTGTCCTCGCGACCTCTGAGATGAGGGAGAGGTGCCGCGTTCTCTTCGTCGTTCCGCGCTGATGCTCGCCGCAGTAGCGAGCGCGGCAATCGTCCTCGTCGCGTGCGACCGGTCGAAAGGTCGGACTGACCCGCCCGCCACCACTCCCGCAGCGCAGGCTCCTTCGCAGCTCGCACCAACGGCGTCGACGACGAACGGTGTGGATCCCGCTGCCGCTCCGGCCGCGAAGTCGACGGGCGAGGGGACACGCGAGGAGATACGTGCGGATTACAACATCCTCGTCCTCTCGATCGACAGCCTGCGCGCCGACATGCCGTGGAACGGGTATCCGAGGCCGATCGCGCCGCGCCTCACCGAGCTCGAGAAGCGCGCCGTCAGCTACACGCGTGCGTATTCGATCTCGTCGTACACGTCGATGAGCCTCGGCGGGCTCCTCGGCGGAAAGCTTCCGAGCGGGATGAAGCGGAGCGGGTTCTTCTTCGGCAAGTACGCGCCCGAGAACGTGCTCTTCCCCGAGGTGCTCCAGGCGAGCGGCGTGCGCACGATCGCGGCGCACGCGCATGGTTACTTCAAGGACGCCGGCTTCGAGCAGGGGTTCGACAAGTACGAGATCGTCCCGAACATCGTCTTCAAGAACGAGACGGATCCGAACGTCACGAGCGCGCCGCACGAGGAGCTCGCCGAGAAGCTGCTCTCCGATCCGGCGCTCGACTCGAAGAAGTTCTTCGCCTGGTTCCACTTCCTCGATCCCCACGACATGTACGTGTCGCACGAGAAGGACGGGATCCCTCCTTACGGACCGAAGCTGCGGGACAAGTACGACGCCGAGGTCACGTACACGGATCGATACATCGGCAAGCTCATCGACTTCGTCGAGAGCAAGCCGTGGGGCAAGCGCACCATCATCGTCGTCACCGCCGATCACGGCGAGGCGTTCGGCGAGCACAACCAGTTCGCGCACGGCTTCGAGCTCTGGGAGAACCTCGTCCGCGTTCCGATGTTCTTCGTCGTGCCAGGTCTGAGCCCGAAGCGCATCGACGTCCCGCGGAGCGCGATCGATCTCGCGCCGACGATCCTCGAGCTGCTCGGCGTCGATGCGAAGGCGAGCGCCGACGGCGGCGTCCTCGAGCTCGAAGGCAAGAGCCTCGTCGCCGAGATGAGCGGCAAGCAGCCTCCTGCCGAGCGCGACGTCGTGCTCGATCTGCCGATGACGAGCGACAACGACAAGCGTCGTGCGCTCGTTCGCGGATCGCTCAAGATCATCGCGTACGGGAAGGAAGAGGCGCTCCGCCTCTACGACCTCGCGGTCGACCCCGAAGAGAAGAGCCCGATCACGAAGGGCGAGGCGTTCGAGGACATGGCGCGACGCTACCGCGAGCTCTCGAAGAGCATCCGAGAAGTTCCGCCGTATGCTTGCGGCCCGAGCTGCCTCAATCGCGCGTATGCAAAGTCGGGGGCGGGCGGCGGTACCAAGTAGTAGGATGCCCCGCCCTGGGCGCCTGCCGTCAGGCGGCCCAGCTGGAGACCCGATGCGCATCGTCCCGATCCCGTGCCTCTCGGACAACTACGCCTACCTGCTCGTCTGCCGCGAGACGAAGGAAGCGGCGATCGTCGACGTCTCCGAGGCTGGGCCCATCCTCGAGGCAATCGAGCAGGGCGCCGGGACACAGGACAGCCGCCGCGATCTCAGCACGCTCGCAAACCAGAGCCGCGAGGACGTGCGCATCGTCGCCATCCTCAGCACGCATCACCATCACGACCACGTCGGCGGGAACGAAGAGGTCCGCTCCAAGCTCGGCATCGATCGCGTGTACGGTCACACGAGCGACCGCGGCCGCATCCCGGGACAAACGCAGTATCTCCAGGAAGGGGACACGTTCGAGATCGGCCGCTTGAACGTGCGAGCGCTACACATCCCGGGACACACGCTCGGGGCCGTCGCTTACGTCGTCACGCGCGAGCCGGACGATCCGGTCGTCTTCACCGGAGACACGCTCTTCATCGGTGGATGCGGGCGTCTGTTCGAAGGCGATCCGCCGATGATGCATGCGTCGCTCTCGAAGCTGGCCGCGCTCGATCCGCGGACGAAGGTCTACTGCGGGCACGAGTACACCGAGTCGAATCTCCGCTTTGCCGCGCACGTCGAGCCGTCGAATGCCGCCATCGGCCAGGCACGCGAGCGTGCCGCGCAGCTCCGCAAGGAAGGGCGCACGACGATGGGCGCGACGATCGGCGACGAGCTCGCGTACAACCCGTTTCTTCGGACCTCTTCGTCGGAGATCCGGAAGACCCTCGGCATTCCCGACTCTGCATCCCCGGCTGAAGCGCTCGGCGCGATCCGCAAGGCGAAGGACGCGTTCAAGATCGGCGCGTGACGCTGCTGCTGTGCGTGCGTGAGCCTCAGAAGCCCTGCTGAGCGCTGAACCCGCACTGCTGATCGCACGTGTCGAGCGCCTGGATGCAGGCGTTCTCCTGCTGACCACAGACGGAGCCGAACCAGCAGTTGTCGTCGCAGCGCTGATCTTGGCACGTCGCCGAGCACTGCCAATACTGAGCTGCCGGCCCGTTCGCGAGGCACTGGGTCATGCACGCCTCGGGGTCGTCGGTGGGCGCGGGCGCGGGCGGCGTCGTGCCGGTCGGCGGAGGCGGCGGGGTCGTGCCGGTCGGCGGCGGCGCGGGCGTGTTGCTCCCGCTCGACTTGTTGGTGCTCGACTTCGACGATGACTTCTTCGTGGACGCGCCGGACGACTCATCCTCGTCATCGCCGTTGTCGTACGGCTGCAGGCTCGGCTGACTGCAGGCGATCGTCGAGGCCACCATGCTGGCGAGGACGAGGGTGAAGGGCAGGGCGAGCAGCGAGGGGGTCTTCATCTTGGCGTCCGAGCTCCTTTGCTGCGGGCCTTCGCAGCGTGACCACCTCACTGCAGCCGTCGGACCAACCCGATCCGGATGTAGGATCATCTCGACCCGGCCACCGAACGGCCCGAAAGCGCGGCTGATCTGGATCGCCGCTGACCCGATCGGTAAGTGCGCGAAACACCAGGGAGCGAAAGATCCGCCCACGCCTCTCGCGCGTCACGAAGGAAGCCGTAGGTCACGTGCGGCGCAGCGACGTCGCGTCAAAGCCGACGTCGGTCGGATGGCTCGACGTCGAGCAACTCTGCACGAACGTCAGTCGTCGTTGCCGCCCGATGCGACGTACTCCGTGATCGCGTCGCGCTCTCGCGCGAGGAAGGCTTCGATGATGGCGCGGAGGCGGGCGTCCTCGATGTGATGTGCCGAATACGTCATCGTCGGCGCGAAGCCGCGAACGCGTTTGTGCTCGCCGCCTGCGCCGGGGTTGAAGGTCGAGAGGCCGCGGCGGATCGCCTCGTCGATGCCGTGGTAGTAGCAAACGTTGAAGTGGAGGAAGGGCAGCTCGACGGACGCACCCCAGTAGCGGCCGTACAGCACCTTGTCCTTCTGCACGTTGAACGCGCTCGCGACGATCGTGCCCTCGCGATCGCGCGCGACCGTCCACGCAAGACGGTGCGCGAAGCGCTGGCGCACGAGATCGAAGAAGCGCTTCTTCAAGTAGCGACGGCCGTAGAAGTACTTGTCGACGGTCGTGAGATAGAGCGCGTGCATCGTGTCCGCGACCTCTCGACCTCCATCGCCGGCGAGGTCCTCGGGGCCGAGCGTCGTGATGGTGATGCCGTCCATCGCCGGCTGCTTCCGCTCGCGCCGGACCTGCGTCCGCTTCTTCTGTGGAAGCGTGGCTAGGAAGTCTTCGAAGGTTCGGAAGCCGGCGTTCGACCAGTGATACTGCACGCCGTGACGCAGCGTGAGGCCGGCCGCGTCCCATAGGCGCGCCTCGGCCTCCTCGGGGAAGAGCACGTGCGCGCTCGAGAGCGAAAGCTCGCGCGTGACCGTCCGGAGCGCCTCGGCGAACACCGCCACCGTCTCGGCGCGATCGCGTGAGGGATGCCAGAGCACGCGGTGACCGGTCGCGGGCGTGAAGGGGACCGCGAGGATCAGCTTCGGGTAGTACGCGATGCCCATCCGGTTCGCGAGGTCCGCCCAGCTCCAGTCGAAAACGAACTCACCTTCGCTGTTCGTCTTCAGGTAAGCGGGCGCGGCCGCGACGACGCTCTTGCCCTCGTAGAGGACGAGATGCCGAGGGAGCCAGCCCGTGCGCTCGCCGACGCATCCGGCCTCTTCGAGGCAGTCGAGCCAGGCGTGCTCGACGAACGGCGACGCATCGTCGCGGACGAGCGCATTCCAGGTCGCCTCTGGGATCTCGCTGATCCGCTCGACGATGCGCAGCTCGAGCGTCACTTCGGTGTTTCCTCTGGACGTGTCTCGAATCGACGACGGCGCTTCCGTCGTGTCAGTCGGGATCCTTGCGGACGAGCGCGAACCACTGGTTGCGGTGCTTGCCGTCCTTGTACGCGACGCCAATCGAGACGTGGTTGGAGAGCCCGCGGAGGTAGTCGACCATTCCGCCGTTCACGATCCCGGCGATCCCGCCTTCGTTCGACTTGAGCTCCGGCCAGCTCGCCGGCTTCTGCTTCGGGATCTTCGAGTAGTCGATGACGAGCTCGCCCTCGTGCTCGCCTTCGCCCTTCGTCACGCCGAAGTACCCGGGGCCGGTGAACGCTTCCATCGACTGGTGATTGTACCCGCCGATCGGGAAGGCCTCGCCTTCGAGCTTCACGAACCGCTTCTGGAAGCGCGAAAACATCGGCAGCGTGTTGTGGCCGTCGTGAATGACCTCGACGAGCGGACCAACGCTGGGCGGCACGAGGAAGTCGAGGTCGAGCGGACGATGACCCTTCGCTGCCTCGAACAGCGCCTGCTTGTGGTGCTTCGTCCAGGTGCGGATCGTGTGGACGCGCCCCTCGTGACCGAGGCCGTCGAGGATCTCCGTGAGCCGTTCGAGGTTGATCTTCGGTTCGAGGAGGATGGTCACGTCCATGGTCGCGTCTCCCTCACTATCACGACGACCGAGAAAGTTGCCCGGCCGAACGGGCTCCTGATTCGATGCCACACCATGGCACACCGTCTCGCTTCCGCCATTCTCCCCGCGTTCGCCCTCGCGACGCTCGCGTTCGTGACCGGCGGGTGTGATGCACCCGGCTTCCAGTCGAAGGTGAAGTCGCCGAGCCAGATGGCCCAGCAGCCGACCGGGCAGGCAACGACGACGTCCGCGTCGCCACACGGCCCGGGCGGGGCGAGCCCGCCCATCGCGCAGATCCCGTCCGTGTTCACGCCGGGCCTCACCGTCTCCGACATCATCGCGCAGGCCTGCGGGATCCAGTCGCAAGGCAAGCCAGTCAATCCGAGCTTCGAGTACGACTCGGCGGCGCTGGCAGAAGCCGATCGGCAGATGCTCGGCGATATCGCGAAGTGCCTCTCCGAAGGCGCGCTCAAGGGCAAATCCGTCGTCCTCATCGGGCGCGCCGACGCCCGCGGCGAGGCCGAGTACAACATGACGCTCGGCGAGAGCCGCGCCGATACCGTCCACCGCTACCTCGTCGATCTCGGCGTCGGCAGGGAGCGCATGCGTGCGACCTCGCGCGGCGAGATGGACGCGATCGGTACCAACGAAGAAGGTTGGGCCAACGACCGTCGCGTCGACATCGAGCTCGCGATGTAGCGGGGTCGGAGAGCGCGGCGCGCGCTGCTCGAGCTTCCGTCGCTCGCTCGGGCCACTAAGATGAGGCGCGTGAACGGCTCGGACATCGTGATCGACGGAGCACAGCCGCTTACGGCGAGCACGGCCCGGCACGCGTCGGCGCGTGGGTTCGTGCCGCTGCCGCGGGAGTTCTTCGAACGCGACGCGCTCGTCGTCGCGCGGGCGCTCGTCGGGACGCGCCTTGTCGTGCTGCCGTCACCGGCGGCGCCTGATGAGCTCGTCGTCCCGCGCGTCGCGCGGATCGTCGAGACCGAGGCGTACCGTGGGCCGAAGGATCTCGCATGCCATGCGCGCGTCGGCGTGACGAAGCGCACGCGGACACTCTACGGGCCGCCCGGACACGCGTACGTCTTCCTCATCTACGGCATGTACGACTGCTTCAACGTCGTCTCGTTCGCCGAAGGGAAGGGGCACGCCGTCCTCGTCCGGGCCGTCGAGCCGGTGGCGGGGATCTCGGAACGCGCGAGCACGGCCGGGCCTGGACGGCTCACTCGAGCGCTCGAGATCACGCGCAAGGACGACGCCATCGATCTCGTGAGCGGGCAACGCATCTTCGTCGCCGAGCGGGAACGGCGTCCGCGGATCGGAGTCAGCCCGCGTGTCGGCGTCGCTTATGCAGGCGAGTGGGCCGATCGACCGTGGCGCTTCTTCGACAAGGACAGCGCTCACGTCTCGCGTCCGCCGGCGAAAGCGATCGGTCGCCCCGCGGCGGATCGCTGAAGCGGGGATCAGGGAAGGCGCGTGCCGGCATCGCCGGCGGGCGTCGCCTCGATGAGCGCCTTCACGTCCTTGAAACGCTCGTTCGGGATCGGGACGGATAGATTGTACTGTGCAATCTTCCAGACGGCGTGATCGTCGCGAACGAGGACGCCGCTGCCGCGCGCCGGACCGAGGTTCGGCGTGTCGAGGTCCTCGTCGAACCACGCCGTGTCGCCGGCGAACGTGATCTCGCGACGGGTCGCGCGGAAGCTCCACGCCTTGCCTTTCGCGAAGTGTGGATGCGCGTAGGCGCGAAAGTCGGGGACGGTCCAGCGCTCCTTGCCATCGGTTCCGAGGAAGACGCCGTACGGAGCGAAGTGAGCGAAGTAGCGCTCCTCGTCGGCCTTCGCGGCAGCGTCGTGCCAGTCGTCGAGCACGCGTGCGACCTCGTTGTCCGTAGTCGCAGTCCTCGCGACGGGAACGGTCGCGCATCGTTCGTCCGCTTGCGCATGCGCACCGGGCGCCGGTGATCGCGCGCAGCCGACTGCGAGGACGAGAGCTGCGACCCGTGATGACAGCGCCAGCCGCGTCATGGGCGTCTCCTACCACGTGCGCGAGCCGGACGCGCTGGAGGTCACGTCATTGCTGCGATGAGGCAGTGCGATACACTCGAGGTATGCGCAACGCTTTCCTTGTTCTTGGTGCAATGACCGCCTTCGTTGCTTGTCTCGAAAGCGCCGATCCCATCGACCCCGGCGGCGGCTCCGATGCCGGCGCCGACACGTCGAACGTCTCGGACGGCGCTCCACCCGACTCGTCGGCCTGTTCGACCGTGCCGTCAGCGGCCTGTCAGGCGTACGCGCAGGCGTATGTCGACCTCTACACCCGGTGCGGCTTCGCGATCCCGCCGCGGACGAACCCGTACAGTAACCCGCCCGTCGCGGCGGACTTCGAAACCTGGAAAGCTGGGCTCGCGATCGACTGCGCGCGTGACGACAACCGTCCGGATGCTCTCCCGATGACGCCGAGCTGCGCAGTCGATCTCGCGGCGCTCGACTGCGACGCGGTCGAGGAACTTCCGGACGTCGCGTCGTGCGCCCGGAAGGGAGTGCGGACGGACGGGGCCCTTTGTGATGCGGCCGCGCAGTGTGAATCCGGCACGTGCCTAGCCGTCGGCCCGATTTACGGCACGCAGGTGCAAAGATGCCTGACCTGCGGCGGTGAAGGCTCCTCGTGCGGAGAAGCGCATGGTCAGTACCAGGGGTGCTGTCTCGCCGGCCTCGGATGCACCACCCCCGGCGGGATGACCTTGGTGTGCGCGAAGCTTCCACCGCGTCCGCCGCCGATCCAGCTCGGCGAGGAATGCACGCGGAACGACGACGCGTGCGATCTCCGGAAGAACCTCCAGTGCGCCGCGACCGGCGGTGGACCCGCCGTCTGCGCGGAGAGGCCCATGCTTGCCGAGGGGGAGGCGTGCGAGCCGGGCCGCAGGTGTGCCGTAGGGCTTCATTGCGCCGAGGGAACGTGCGTCCGCAATCTGGCGGAAGGCGCGCCGTGCACGGCCGACGGCGAGTGCACGTGGCCGGCTCAGTGCACCGTCACCCCAGATGGTCAGCAGTGTCTGACACGCGTCTGTCCGTGATGGCGCGGCGATCGCGACGACGCCGAACCTGACGCCCCGAGCCGTGCTCAGGGCGCCTGCCACACGACGGCGCGTGCGATGATCGACGGGCTCGCAGGCTCGACGACGAGGCGAAGCGTCTCGCCTTTCCGCGCGCACGCGGGCCCTCGCGGGGGAACGAGGCCGGACGTCCCCGAGAGCTCGGCGCCGCGCGTCGCGTGCGCGTCGTCCTCGAACCATGCACGCACGGGCGCGCTCGCGGCGACGACCGCTCGAAAACACGTGTCCGTCGTGCGCACTTCGAGCACGCTCGGCTTCGTTGCGTCGCCGACGCGGAGCGCCTCGCGCATGAGCGGCATCTCCGAAGGTCCGCGGGCCGCGAGCGCGTCGAGGCTGGGAACGTCCTCGTCGGGAGTGACGAGGGCATCGGTCCCTGCATCCGGCGGCGCCGGCAATGAGGCGTTTGCCCGCGGCGCCGGCTGCTGCGGTCCGGATCGGGCGCCTGCACACGCTGCCATCGCGGAAGCCATCGCGACGAGCGCGATCGGCTTCCGAAGACGAGCGGTGCTCTTCGAGGTCACGCGCGCGCGGCGGCGGCAGTCTCACGCGCCGGACGCGCATCGGTGGCCGGCTTCGACTCTTCGACGGGATCCATCCGGCACGACCCCTGGAACTCGACACCGCGCTCGAGGAACACCGAAGGCGAGTGGATGTTGCCGATGAGCTTTCCAGGTGCGTGGATCTCGATGGCCTGGCTCGCGCGCACGTTGCCGTGGACCGCGCCGCCGCGGACGATCACCGTCGCGACGTCGATCTCCGCGTGGACCTCGGCTCCGTCGCCGATGATGAGCGTGTCGTCGCTCTTGATCTCCCCCTTGAACACACCGTCGATGCGAACGCGTCCCTCGAAGTAGAGCTTGCCTTCGAAGCGAGTGCCGCGACCGAGGAGTGCCGTGATTTCCGTGGCGGGGAGGGCGTCCATGCTGGGACTCCGGGTAGCAGTGCAGGGGTGTCTTGGCAACGGGATCGTTCTGGATAAGGGTGCTGGCCCATGATCGACATCGGAACCGAGGCGCCCGACTTCGAGCTTCCCTCGAACGAGCTGACTCCCGAGGGCAAGCCTGGCAAGAAGATCAAGCTGAGTGACTTCCGCGGGAAGAAACACGTCGTCCTCGCGTTCTACCCACTCGACTTCAGCCCCACGTGCTCGAACGAGCATGGCTGTCTCCGCGACGACCTCTCGAAGCTCGAAGCGGCGAACGCGCAGGTGCTCGGCATCAGCGTCGACAGCGCGTGGACGCACCAGGCGTTCGCGAAGGCGATGGGGATCGCCTACCCGTTGCTCGCCGACTTCCATCCGAAGGGAAGCGTTGCGCAGAAGTACGGCCTCTACGAAGCGGAGAGAGGCTTCACGTCGCGCGCGACCGTCATCGTCGACGAGAGCGGCAACGTCGCGTGGGCGCAGAACCACGGGCTCGGCAACGCCCGCGACGACAACGCCATCCTCGACGCGTTGAAGAAGCTCGGCTGACGCACGCTCGGGCCCGCTCGAGCACACGCTTATCGAAGTGATCTCCGAACGGCGGAGCTGGTGGGCCGCCGTTTGTCGCGCGTTCGGGCCGCATGCCATACTCCATGCATGTTGCCCCGATCCGTTTTGTCTTCTGCGATCGCGCTCGGCTTCCTCGTCGTCGGTCTGTCGGCGCACGCGCAGCAGACGCAGCCGATGCCGGAGGGGCAGCCTCCCGCGGGCGAGAGCAGCGGTGGAGGCAGCGGTCCGGCGGCCGAGGTCCCGGAGAAGAGCGCGCCCGTGACGCCTGCAGCGGGCTACGCGTATTCGGACAAGCCGACGGCGTCGGCGCGCGCGAAGCACTCGCACTACCGGACGCGCGGTCCGGTCGTGAACATGCCCGGGTTCGAGCAGACGGCCGAGGGCGGATCGCGTCTGTTCGTGCAGCTCTCGCAGAGCGTGCAAGTCGAAGAGCGCAAGGCGCAGGGCTCGGTGACGTACGTCCTCAAGGGCGCGAGCCCGCGCGTGCACAACAACACGAACGCGCTCGTCACCGTGCACTTCAACACGCCGGTGTCGCGCGCGCGGCTCGTTCCGCAAGGTCAGGATCTGCTGTTCGTCATCGATCTCCGGTCGGCGGTCACCCCGACCTGGAAGATGAACGAAGCCCCGGACAAGAGCGCGACGCTCACGATCGACTTCCCGAAGGGCGACTACCTCCCGGCCACGGGCGAGGCCGCCGCGGCGCCGACGGACGAGCACCCGGCGCCGCAGCGTGCGGCAAGACCAGCGCGCGGGAAGCGAGCATCTTCGGCGAAGCCGGCGCCGGCGAAGAAGCAGGCTCCTGCGAGCGACGCCCCGAAGCCCTGAACGGCCCGAAGCCCTGAAACGAGGGCCTCGTCGAGCAGGTCTCACGGCCGGCACGCTTCGGAAACCGGGCCGCGTTCGATCCTCTATAAGGAGGTCTCGAGTGCGGCGCTGGCGAAGGACATCGATGCCGAAGCAGACGAGGCGATCTCTGTGCTTCGTGCGCGTCGTCGCCGGTCTCGTCGCGTCGCTCGCGACGCCGAGCGCGCTCGCACGCGAGACGCCGGGCGTCCACGACGAGCAGGACGGCGACCTCACCGATCTCGAAGAGGAGGCCTTCGGTACGCGCGGCCTCGTCCGAACACGCGCCGAGACGGTGAGCTTCGACGCGCGCGAGCGGAGCCTCGAGCTCTCCGGCAACGTCCGCGTCGACTCCCCGCCGTTCCATCTCCGGAGCCAGCGCATCAGGCTGACGCGCACGAAGTACGGGATCGAAGCCGACGGCAAAGGGCGGCTCGCGTTCTGCCCGTGCCTCGGGACGCCCGTCACGATCGAGTTCGACAAGGCGATCGTCGCGCCTCCGGGCGAGCTGATCCTCAAGAACCCGAAGCTCGAGATCTACGGCGTCCCGGTGATGTACCTGCCGTGGTTCTGGATGCGCTCCGACGAGAAGGTCGGCCTCTTGCCGCCGGACATTGCGTATCGCGGTCAGGACGGCGTCTTCGTCGGCGGCGGGATCCACCTGCCGTGGAAGGACCGAGGCACACGCCAGGCGCTCGATCTCCGCGGCGGCGGCTATGTCGACGGCGGCTTCGCCACCGACGTCCGTCTGCGTTCGCCCATCGCGTCGACGAAGATCCGCTACGACCGTCTGCCTGGCGCGCGGGCGCCGGTGCTGCCCGTGCCCGGCTCCGCCGCGATGAATGCCGACGACGGCCTCCTCGTCGACGCGCGCGGCGCGACCCACGGTGATGGAACCTCGGTGGCATGGGACGCCGACGTCCTCCGCGGGAGGCGCGGCGTTGCGGCGACGACAGACCTCGACGCAGCCGCGAAGCCGTGGGACCGCGCGTCCGCGGCGGGCGCCCTTCGCATGGGCCCCGTCATCGCCGAGACCGGCTTTCGTGCGATCACGCGAAGGGGCGGGGACCTCGTGGCGATCGATGCGTCGGGCCCGTTCGCAGCGGTCCGGACCTCCGGCGCGATCGGCTCCGGCGTGACGTACGACGCAACGCTCGAAGGCGGTGCGCTCCGCGTGTCCGGCTCGGCCGCGAGCCTCGCCGCGATCGAGCCGCCGGCGATCACGCCGGACACGGTGAGCTACGGCCGTGCGGAGATCGGCGCGCTCGCGGCGAACACCATCGGGCCCGTGGCGGCTTCTTTCTCCGCGCGTGGTGCCGGCAACCTCGCGGCGGAAGGACGGCGCGATGGCGGCGATCGCGCGGGCACCGCAAAACTTCGGCTCGGCCTCCCGCTCGCACGTGCGTTCGACACGGGCCCGGACGAAGATCCAGCGGAGCGAAACGATCCGCTCGTCCACGTGATCGAGCCGTTCGCGGAGGCTTCCGTTCTCCATTCGGCGGGCACCGCGATCCTCGGAACGCTGCCCGGTCGCGGGATCGCGGCCATCTCCGGAACGGCCCCGGTCGCCGACGCGGGCATCCGCTCGGTCCTCGGACGTTGGGCACGACGGGAGTCGCTGGAGCTCACCGCTGCGGGCGGCGCGGCATTCGGGTCGAGCGCGACGGAGTCGGGCGTTCGGCCTCTCGCGCGCGGCCGCCTCTCGGCGACGTTCTCGGCGATCGGCGGGGAGGTCGACACCGCACACGTCCTCGGTGATGCCGCGTCGACGAGCGGAAGCGTCGTCGTTGCACGCGTGCGGATCGGGCCGGCCGACGGCGCCCGCGTCCTTGCGAACGTCGCCACGCGCGAAGGCCTCGATCCCGTGCTCGCACGCGCGCTGAGCGACGCCACGCTGGAATCACCATCTGGGTTCCTCTCGCGTACGGGGACGACCGGCGGGGCCGGTGTCGTCATCCCATGGGCGCGCGCCCTGACGACGTCGTTCGGTGCGGATGCGGACGCGACTGCCCGGGAGCTCGTTGCAGCACGCGGCGGGATCGAGCTCCGAGACCGATGCAATTGCGTCACGCTCCGTGCGAACGGCTCGCACCGGATCGGAAGGAGTGGCGTCGACGTGTGGATCGCCCTCGATTTCGCCGCTGATCGCTGACGCCGTCGCCGTCGTGCGGCGATCCGTCACGTGGCGTCGGACCGTGACGAATGTCCCCGACGTCGATCGTTGCAGGATGCATCGAGCACGGTCGCGGTCCTTGTCGAAAGCGATTCTCAGAATCGCTTTCACGTCTTCTCCTTGCACGCGCATGCTCACGGTGCTGGATTCGTCGTGCACGCACTCAGCGTCGAGGTGCGTGGTCACGACGAAAGGCCAGAAGCCATGAAGGGCGATCCGAAGATCATCGATCTCTTGAACGAGATCCTCACGGGCGAGCTCACCGCCATCAACCAGTACTTCCTGCACGCGAAGATGTGCCAGAACTGGCACTACGAGCGGCTCTACGAGCACATCTACAAGGAGTCGATCGACGAGATGAAGCATGCCAACATGCTCATCGAGCGCATCCTGTATCTGGAGGGGCTGCCGAACCTCCAGCGCCTCGGGAAGCTCAACATCGGTACATCCGTGCTCGAGATGCTGCGGAACGATCTCGCCGTCGAGCAGGTCGCGATCCCGCTGCTCAACAAGTCGATCGAGACGTGCCGCCAGCTCGGCGACAACGGCAGCGAAGCGCTGCTCGTCGACATCCTCCGGAGCGAGGAGCACCACGTCGACTGGCTCGAGGGGCAGCTCGAGCAGGTGAAGCAGATCGGCGAGGCGAACTACCTGGCGCAGCAGATCCGCAGCTGACCGCGGCGGCTGGGGGGCCGCGCGGCCAGAAATGCCGTTGAAGCGAAGCTAGAAGCTACGTTCGACACACGCACATAAGTGCTCGAAATCATGAGCTTGGCTGGCGCCGACGTAGCCGCCGAGCTCGAATCGGGCCTTGAAATGAAAACGGCTTTCATTATCTTTAGTCGCAGATGTACGTCTGCGTTTGCCTGGCCGTCACCGACAAGCAAGTCCAAGCCGCCATCGAGAGCGGAGCGCTCTCGCGCGAGGCAGTGACGCGGGCGTGCAAAGCCGGCGGCGACTGCGGTGCGTGCCACGGGATGATCCGGGAGATGATCGAGGATCACGTCGAGGGCTGCGCGCCGATGGCGTGCTGTCCGCCCGCGGCGGCTTCGCCCGATCGCAGCATCGTGCCCGACAGCGCGCTCGTTCGCACCCGCGCGGCTTGAGCGGTGGTTCGCATCCCCATCACGGCTCGAGCGATGGTTCGCGCCCTCGCGGCCTGAGCGCGCGCGACGCCGACGGCTGACGTTCGCAGCACGGTCGAGCCGCCCCCCGGAACGCATCTTCTCCTTCTCTCGAAGGCGAGAGGCGCTCGAACGAGGGCTCACGCATCGAAACACACGTCCGGCGGCGATCGAGGTCGGGTCCGCTCTCTTCGTCGAGGCGTCCCGACTACCGTGCCGGAGGTCGTGCGATGCGCGCTTTAGGTCATCACGGCCTTCTCGCGATCGCCGCAGAGGCATTCGACGAGGAAGGACGCGACGTCGGCCGGCTTCGTTCCCGGGCCGAAGCCCGCATCGAAGCCGAGCTCGAGGGCGAGCTTGTGATCGATGCGCGGGCCGCCGAGGAGGAGCACCATCTTGTCGCGCCATCCACCGCGCTTGGCGAGCTCGATGAACGCCGCGGCGTTCTCCTTGTGGCAGTTGCGCTGCGTGATGATCTGGCTGATGAGCACGGCGTCGGCGCCGAGCGCGAGCGCGCGTTCGGCGAGCGCCTCGTTGTCGACCTGCGCGCCGAGGTTGTACGCCTCGAAGCACTTGTAGCTCTCGAGCCCCTTGTCGCCCGCGTAGCCCTTGTAGTTGAGGATCGCGTCGATGCCGACGGTATGCGCGTCGGAGCCGGTGCATGCGCCGACGACCACGATCTTGCGGCCGAGGCGCGTCTCGACGCGATGGTGGATCTCGTCGCGGCTGAGCGCCTCCGTGCGGACCTCGGGCACGTCGATCTGAGACGGATCGACGGCATGCTGCGAGTGCCCGTAGACGACGAAGTACGTGTATCCCTCGGCGCACGTCTCCATCGTCGACACGAGCGGCTCCGTCAGGCCGTGCAGCTCGGCGAACTTCTTCGCGGCCTCGCGCGCGCGCGCCGACGGCGGCATCTCGAGGACGAAGGACATCTGGACCATGCCGTCGCCCTGGCGATCGCCATAGGCGCGAAGCAGCTTTGCAGGCGCGGTCGGGTGCATCAGTTCTTCTCCAGCGCGACGAGGATCGGATTCACGTAGTCGCGGTCGCGCGCACAGACGCCCGCGTAGCCCTTGCCGCCGGTGCGCGTCCGCTTGACGTCGGCGAAGGCGCCTTCCTCGATCGCCTTCCAGATCGTGCGCGTCTCGACGTCGACGAGGAGGTCGTGCGCTTCGTCGAGGACCTGTACCGCGCGCCGTCCCATCACGCCGTCGGGCCGGATCGAGATCTCGTCGCCGAGCGCCTTCGCTGCGCCGAAGACGTACTTCGTCGACTTCAGCGACAGATACCGGTCCATCAGCATCGGGTTGTGGATCGCCTCGCTGAACATGCCGAGGAGCTCGATCGACTGGTTCGTCATGACGCCGACGAGGTTGAACATCGCGTCGTGGACGTGGCTCTGGAAGATGTCGCCGGTCTTGTGCTTCGTCGGCGGCATCCACTTGATCGGGTGCCGGTCGAACACCTGCCGGATGAGCTGCGCCTGCGCGAGCTCGAGGAGGAAGCTGTTCTCGATCCAGGGATCGATCTCGTAGGCGTGACCGAGCCCCATCTGCTCTTCGCGGACGCCGGCGCGCTTCGCGAAGGCCTCGTTGATGAACTGGCTCGCGAGGACCGTGTGCGCCTTCTCGACCGCGTCCGCGGTCGTCAGGTAGTTGTCCTCGCCCGTGTTGATGATGATGCCCGAGCGCGCGATGAACCGACGCGAGACGTACTGATCGATGAAGTTCCGGCACGGATTGATGTCGCGGAACAAGATTCCGTACATCGCGTCGTTGAGCAGCATGTCGAGCCGCTCGACGGCGGCCATCCACGCGATCTCGGACATGCAGAGCCCGGACGAGTAGTTCGTCTGGTGGATGTAGCGGCCGTAGTCGAGCGCCGCCTCGTCCGTCGCCCGCCGGATGATCTTGAAGTTCTCCTGCGTCGCGAACGTACCGCCGTAGCCCTCGGTCGTCGCGCCGTGCGGCACGTAGTCGAGGAGCGATTGCGCCGTCGCGCGGATGACGGCGACGATGTCGGCGCCGGCGAACGCAGCGGCCTTCGCCTGAACGGCGTCGTCGAAGATGTTGCCGGTCGCGACGATGACGTACTTGAGCGGGTTCGGCCCCGGACGGGTGCGTGCCTTGTTGGCGTCCCGCTCCGCCCGTGCGTTGTCGACGCGAGCGAGCGCGGCTTCGGCGTGCGGCGCGAGCGCGGCATGGACGGCGTCGAGGCTTGGTCCGCCTTCTCCCTTGTCGAGCTCCGGCGCATAGGCGAGGCGCTCGGCAGCATCCTGCACGTCGCGGGCGCCGCTCACGAGCGCTCGACCCAGCCAATACGCGATGCCGCGGCCGAGCAGGCCGGCCTTCTGGTACCGGTCGACGACGAGGTTCACGAGGGGCGCACCCTGGTCGTCGACGCCGTCGACGCCGTACGCACGGAGGAACGTGCGCTCCGCTCCAACCGACGTGTGACCGTCGATGTAGCGCTGCACGTCGTCCGCGATCTTCTTGGCGAGCTCGCGACAACGCGCGACCTTCGTCTCGTCCATCGGAACGCGCATGGCGAGCTTGTGCCACGAGATCCTTCGTGTGTCACGAGCTTGCGTGGCGGCCGAGGGCGCGGTGGAGTGGGCTCGTCCGTAGCTTCAGAAGACGAGTACACCGAGGGCGGCGATCGCCGCTCCCGCGAGCGCGATCGCGAGCTCGGTCGCGTGAAAACCGCGTCCCCGCGCGAACCGCATGGCCCCGACGAGGAACAGCGCTCCACCCACGGCCACGAGCGCGAACACGGTGCCGGCCGGGAGTGGGCTCGTCGAGAGCGCGGCCCGGAGCTTCTCCTCCGACGCGGCCGGCGACGGAGCCCCGCCACCGCCCGCTGCGGCAGCAGCGTCGATCTTGCGCTCGAGGCGGGCAATCTCGACGTCCGCGCGTTCGCGCCGGGAAGAGGACGTGCTCACGACCGACGTCGCGAGCGCCGCTGCTCGCACGGCGCGCCAGGCAGCGACGGCGGTCGGATCGTCGCCGCGGCTCTCTCCCTCTTTGGCGATTGTCTCGAGGCGCGCGTAGCCGAGCTCGGGCGCCGCGCACCATGGGCAGCGCGCCTCCGCAGCTGCGCGCGCGAGCACGATGGCCTCGACGGCGTCGCCACGCTTCATCGCAGCGTCGCAGACTTCGAGCGATTGGCGCCCTTCCGAGACGCGCCCCGCCCAGGCTGCGATGACGACCGCCAGCGCGAGCGCGGTGGCCCAGAGCCCACGACGCCACGCGGGTGCAGGGCCCCATGCGCTCATGGGGAAGGAGGCCAGCTGGCCGTCACTGGAAGTCCCGTCGTCGGAAGATGATCGCGCTCAGCGCGAGCAGGACGACGGCGTAGAGGACTGCATTGCCGCACGCGCCGAGCACGTACGAGGGCAGGGGAATGTTCGGGACCTGACCGAGCAGCACCGGGCGCGGCGGGACGTAGAGGTAGAGGTTCGGGAAGACCTTCGCGAGTACGACCCCACCTCCGTGGACGAACGGTCCGAGCGCGCCGAACATGCGCGCTGGAATGTTGCCGAGCGTGTCCGTCGAACGTCCGATGATGAACACCATCACCGTGAAGATCGCGGTGAGGAACGGCGAGGAGAACGACGAGAAGGCGATCGCGACCGCGGTCACGATCGCGATCTCGGCCATCGTCAGGAGCGCCGAGACGATGACGAGCTGACGCTCGCCGCCTGCGCCGCTCGCGAGGATCGCCATCGCGACGAACGCCACGAGCGCCCACGGGAGGACCAGGAACACACGCGTGAGCTTCGCGCGCCACAGGCCGACGCCGAGCGCGACCAAGAGCGCGACTATCACGGCGAGCGTCAACGCGATCTTCTCGCCCGACTGGAGCGCCAGGAGCGCGAGCACCGCCGCTCCGTCGAGGGCGACGAACGCGAACAGCACCGCGACGATCCCGAGGTACTTCCCGATCACGTACTCATGACGCCGGAGGCGCCGCGTGAGGATCGGGAAGACGGTCTTCAGCTCGAGCTCGCGGTAGAGCGAGGTGGCGCCGAGGATGATCGCGACGAGCACCGCGAACGCCGAAATCGACGCGGAGCCGATGTCCGCGACGATGCGCATCTCCTGCCGGAGCGACATCGTCGCGATGACGAGCGAGTAGGCGGTGGCCGCGAGCGCCGCGGCCAGGAGGCCGAGCAACACGCGGGCGCGCACGGCCTCGCGGTAGGTGTTCATCGCGATGGCGAGGACTCTGCCGAGCATTCGGACGACGTGGAGCGAAGTGGAACGTGATCGACTGGGCGTGGAGACGCCCACCGTTCCTGGCACTATCACATCGGACGCCGCAGCTCTGCAACCTGCCGACGCATGAGCTGCGGCACGGACAGGAGCGCGGCCCGGACGCGCTCTTCGAAGAAGTCCCGGACGATGCCTGGCCCGACGTCGACGAGGACGCCATACGTCAACAGCACGCGCTCCTCTCCGCTCGGGCCGATGAACGGCTCGTAGCGGAAGAATCCCCATGCATCGTCGATCCCATGCGGGAGCGAAGGCTCGAGCCAGAAGCGCGCCTCGCGCGGCTCCCGCCGGACGCGGATCGTGTACTGCGCTTCCATGAGCGCGTTTCCTTGGACGAGCTCGACGAGCTGATCGCCGCCCGGCGCGGTCCCGACGACACGCGCGCGCTTCGTCCGGGGAAGGACACGGCTGAGCGACTCCACGTTGTCGATCACGGCCGCGACCTCGGCCGCGGATGCATCCATGAGCGTGTACGTGATGCCGCCGATCCAGCGATGGTCCCCGCGCTCGATCGTCTGCTCGCGAATCACCGTCTCTCGACGCCCGAGCCGAGCGCGCTCGTCCGGCGTCAGCCCGTCCGCACGAGCGGACATCGTCGCGCACGATGCGCCGACGACGACGAGGCTCGCGAGAAGGCGACGCATGGTGGTCCGTCGCAGATTAAGGGGCGAAGTCGAGCCGCGCAAGGAAGCGCCGGGGCATCGCGGACGAGGGCTCCGCACCTTCGTCGGTAGGACGGCTGACATGATGGAAATCGAAGCTCGGCGCGAGGAAGAACGCGACACGACGCCCATGGAACGCTCGGGGAGTACGTTCGATTCTCGGCGTGGATCGCCGGTGAATCAGGTCCCGACGACGATGCGCACGCGTGGCCCGATCGACACGTGGAGCGGGCCGTCGCATTCGTGCAAGTCTCCGTCGATCATGTAACGGAGGGACGAGCGCGGCGAGCGGATGATCGCGTGCGTCGTCACTCCTTCGTACGTGTGCCCTTGCTTCATCGGCGCGGCACGCCAGATGCGCGGCAGCTGCGAGACGAAGCCCAGCGGCGACGTGTGGATGCCGAGGATGTGGAACGTGCTCGGCTTCTCTCCCCACCGATAGAACGGTCGGAAGTTGAGGCCGATCTGATCCACCGTCCCGCCCGCGACCGCGAGGTAATCCCGCTCCGGCCATACGGTGCCGTCGTCGAGCTCGACGGAGCCGCGGAATGGCGCGGCCATACGCCGGATCATCTCGCCTCCGACCGCCGCGCTACCGACCCCGCGAAGAAGCGTCTTCGCAGCGATGACCGGGTTCGGCGGCTGCCCCGAGGCGTAGTACTCCGAGAGGAAGCCGCAGACGACGCCGGTGCCGAAGTTGAAGCCGTACTTCATCGACATCGGGCGGCCCCGACGCATCGACGAAGGTGCTTCGTCTTCCGTGCTGACATTCACGGCCGGCCTCTTCGCGCCTTCGCCGCGGATGCACATGACGTGGCGCTCGACATCCGCGAGCGGACGGGCCGCGCGCGTCACGTACGCCCGGCACAGCCGTTCGAGCAGGCCTTCCGGCCGACCGCGGCGCACGCCGACCGCGTTCGCGACGGTGTTCATCGTGCCGCCGCGCAAGAATGCGATCTGAGGAAGCGCGTTGCCCTGGTAGACGTCGAGGAAGCCCGTGATCGTCGTCCCGTTCGTGCCGTCACCGCCGCTGATCCCGAGCACGTCGATCTCGAGCTTTCGGAAGTCTTCGGCGACGCGGTAGAGCTCGTCGATCGATCCCGCCTCGCGGATGACGCCGTGGTCTCCGAGCGTGCGCGCCAGGCGGCGGGCCGCGCGCGGGTCCCGCAGGTTTCGTCCGCTGCGCGGGTTGAAGATCACACCGATACCGGGCACTGCGACGGCAGCCTGACCTTTCCGGGGGGCCCCCGTCAAGCCGAAGGCCAGCACTTTCCCACTCCACTTCCACCCGGCTCAGTGCCACAAACGGTCCATGACCGAGAGAGAACGAGAAGCGAAGGCCGCCCGCGAGACCGTCCTCGCCACGTCGTTGGCGGATCGCACAGGCATCCTCGTGAAGGGGAAGGAGCGCTCGAGCTGGCTGAACGGCCTCGTCACGTGCGACCTCGCGAAGCTCGGTCCGACTGCCGCGGCCTACGGGCTCGTGCTCGAGAAGAAAGGACGGATCCAGACCGACTTCTTCGTCGTCCCGGGGCGGAGCGCGGCTGTCGCAGAGACGCTCGCGCTCGCGGTCCCGCGCGAGCTCCGCGATGCGATGCTCGAGACGCTCGACCATTACCTCATCATGGAGGACGCAGAGCTCATCGGAGCGGATCTCGCCGTCTGGCAGCTCATCGGGCCTGCGGCCGCGCAGGTCGTCGACACGCTCGGCGCGCCGTTCGCCGGCACGCTCGCGATGCCTCGTCTCGAGGGCGCGATCGTCGCCACACCCGCCGACGACGCCGACGCGTTCCGAGAGCGCCTCGAGAGCGCCGTCACCGCGGCTGGGGGCGAGATCGCCGACGAGGCGACGTGGGAAGCGCTGCGCGTGGAGCGTGGCATCCCGCGCTTCGGCGTCGAGGTCGACACGACGCTGCTCCCGCAAGAGGCGTCGCTCGAGAAGGTCGCCGTCTCGTTCGACAAGGGCGGCTATCTCGGGCAGGAGGTCGTCTACATGCTCGAGACCCGCG
>JAEXCN010000128.1 GCA_023402175.1 Pseudomonadota bacterium
GTCGTGCACAGGTCCGTGTCGAAGGCGCCTTTCAAGAACTTGCCGTCGCTGGTCGTCATTTCGAACGTGCCGGCGACGTGCGTCTCCGTCAACGTCGTGATGACGAGCTCGTTCTTCGTCGCCGCCAGAGGATCGACCGGCAGGCTCGTGGTCGTGCGATCGCACGTGTTCGGCGCGATCGCACCGAGCTCGATGACCGCGTCGTCCGGGCCGGTGCCGAACTTGTAGGTGCCCGGCCTCAGGGCAGCGTCGGCGGCCGAGTGGGCGCGGTGCTCGATGACGATCGACACGAACTTCGTGTTCCCCCGCAGGGTGTCCGTCGCCTCGTCGGCACAGCGGCCGACGTAGTCGACGAGATGGATCTCGAGCTTCGACGCGAAGACGGTGAGCGCCCTCGTCACCGGGTACGCGGGTTCATATCGCGCCATGACGTCCGCGACGTCGATCGCGAAGTCTCCCGCGTTGGACTCGTACGAGCCTGCATCTGGAGCGTCTGGCAGCCCGACCGAGGCATCCGACGCGCCATCGTCGGCCGAGATCGGGGGCATCGAGGCGTCGTTCGCCGACAGCACGGTGTCGAGAGGGTCCTTGCCGTCGTGCACGTCCGCGCTCGGCGCTGCGCTGCACGCGAACGTCGCGGCGCTGATGAAGACGGCTGCAGCGAGCCACCCCTTCGTCGAGGCGAACGCGCACCGGGCTCGAGCGAGCGCGCCGAGTCTGCGCGTGCCGTTCGTCGCGGCCTTCGCTCCACGGCGAGCATCCATCGGATACCTGGTCATCGTCACTCGAACCTCCCCGTGCTCATCGCTCTCGCGCAAACGTGCGAAGCGCGAACGCGTGAACGCGCAAACGTGCGAAGCGCGAACGCGTGAACGCATGAACGCGCTCTCGCGCGAACGCGTGCACGAGGTTGCCTGCTACCAGCAGGGTCCAGGTCGAGCCATGGTCATTTGTTCGTCGGACGCCGCGTTGGTGCGCTTTGACCGAGAGAGCGCTGGACCAGGGGAGTCGCCGCATGCGATCGGCGCGAGCCGCCGAAATCGACGCATCTCCGCGCGAGCCCATCGAGGGCGCGCATCATCTAAGGGGTTCCCACGATGCACTTCGTGCGGTGGTGACGCATAAGCCGAAGAACGCGGAGAGGTCGCGAGCGACACGCCCCGGACCACCGCGTGGTCGTTCTCGGATGTCGAAGGTGGAACAAGACTCGTCTACGCTGCGCATGGAAGGCAGGGGGAAATGAGCAGCGTTCTTCGACGCGGCGGCGACTGGGCAGGCGTCGTCGAGGCGGCGCAGCAGGAAGCGCATGACGACGAGGCCTGGGCACGGCAGGTCGCCGGCGCGGCGAAGGGGTTGTTCGCGACCCGATTCGAGCCATCCATCGCGGTGGCCGAGCACTCGCCGAGCTGCGACTCGGCCAGGTACACCATGCTCGCGACACCGTACCTCCAGCTCGCTGCGCTGCGGGACGCCGGGCTCTCGCTGGTCGGCATCTCCGGCTTCCGTGCGTTTTTCTACCCACCGACGACGGCCGCCACGCACCTCGAGATCTCGCGAACGGCCTCTCCCGAGGTGGCCGCCGGCGCAGCCGATATGCGGCATCGAGCCAACTTTTGCGACGCCGTCGGCCTCTTTGCGTATCCGGAGCCGGGCGTCGTCCTCTCTCTCTTCGTGGGCTACGAGCACGAGCTCCGCCTGAGTCGCCACGACAGGGGGCTCCTCGCTCGCATCGCCTTGCACCTCGAGACGAGCTATCGCCTTCGCCGCCGTCCGGAGGTGCTCAAGGCCGTGCTCGACGTCGACGGTCGCGTGCTCGAGCGCAGCGACGACGCGCCTCCTGACCACGTCCTGGCCGCTCACGTCGCGCGCGCCTCCCTCGCACGCAGCCAGCGTGAAAGCGCGGAGGCGTTCGCCCTCTGGCCGGCTCTCGTCTCCGGGAGCCTCAGCCTCGTCGAGCGGGGCTCGGGGAAGAAGCGACGGTACCTCCTCGTCGAGAACGCGCCCTCGCTCCAGCCATTTCGCGCGCTGTCGCCGGCCGAAGTAGAGGTCGTGTCTCAGGCCGCACGCGGCCACTCGACGAAGCTCATCGCCTACGCGCTCGGCGTGTCGTCGTCCGTCGTCTCGACGCGCCTCGCCAGCGCGGCGGCCAAGGTCGGCGCGTCGTCGCGCATGGAGCTCGTTCGGCTTGCGGCGATGCTGACGCGCGACCCGCGTGCGCGCTTCGCAGACATCGCCCTCACCGACGCCGAACGCGACGTCCTCGAGCTGCTCCGGCACGGCCTCTCGAACGAGGAGATCGCCACGATGCGGTCGCGCTCGGCGCGCACGATCGCCAACCAGGTCGCGTCGCTGCTCCGGAAGACGAACAGCGCGTCGCGACGTGAGCTCCTCGTGCGACCTCCGGAGCGGAGCCCCACGTCGGGAGATCGGCCGTCTTCAGACCTGCACGACGATGGTCGCGAGCTGCGAGACGACGCCTCTGCGACGGGCGAGGAGCTCTCGACTCGCTCGGCGTGAAGCGTCGGTCGTCCTGCAGCGGATCGAAGCGCCCGACCTCGCCAACAACAAATGACCATGGCGACGCCTCGCGCCTGCCGTTAGACCCCAAGAACGAAGCGAGGGGGGGTGATGTTTCGACACGTCATGGGGTGCACGTTCGATGGGAAGGACGGGCCCGAGGTCCATTGGCTCGGGTCACGAGGCCTACCGGCGCGTCTCGTCGCCTGCATGCTGGTCACCGCAGGAATGGGGGCGTGTGGCAACGGCTCGGACGCCCCGCCGGCTACCTCGGCGCCGGCGCCGGTGGAGGAGGCGGAGACCGAGACCGGCGAGTCGTTCACGCTGCTCGCCCTCGTCCGCCAAGAGTCACCGACCGACGTGGTACCGCTCGCGGACGGGACGCTCGTCTTCGACAAACCCGGCGGCGAGCGCGTCGAGCTCGCGATCGGCCCCGACGGGCTCGTCACCGTCACCGGCGTCGATTGGTCGAAGGGCAAAGCGGCCATGTCGATCTTCGGGCCGGCCACGCAGGTCATGAGCCTCGTCGAGTTCGACAAGTCCGTCGTCACGCAGCTCGAGGCGACCGAGACCACGGCGCCGGGCACCCGGCGGGATCTGACGTGGCACGCGCTCCCGTCCTTTGGCACGGCGCCGAAGCTCCAGGGCAAGATCTCGAACGCTCAGGGGCCGTACGTTTACGTGACCGCAACGACGTGCACGGATGTCTTCGGAGGGCCCGCGACCTCCTACGAGCTGCCGCTCGCGCCCAACAAGCCAGGCACGATGTTCGTGCTCGACTACGCCCTCCCGGACGAGCAGAGCGTGGGGCCGCGGGGCGCCGAATACGTCTTCAAGCGTTGGCTCCGCTTCGATCAGCCCGCGATCGCGGCGGACACGACGCGCGATCTCGACCTCGATACCGGGACCGTGCTCACGCCGCTCACGCTGAAGACGAAGATCGTCATCCCGGGCGGCGCGGACGGGCCGCTCGGCGGATCGTCGACGGCCCGCGTCGAGGTCTCGAGCCCATCGCTCAACCGAGGCCCCACACTGGGGATGCAGTCGAAGATCGACGTCGCTGCGGACGGCGCTTCGTTCGACGTCGATCTCGAGTACGTGAAGGTCGAGGACGCCAAGCCGCAAACCACGTTCGCGATCATGCTCCAGGATGGCTCGGTCTCCGAGCTCTTCCAATACGACTGGCCGACCGACGGATTCGTCGCGGACGGATTGCCTACCCCGCCCGTGGTGGTCGAGACGACGCGCTCGCTGACCGAGCCATTCGCCATCGAAGGCGTCTCCGACAGCGCGGCGGTGGTCATCGCCTTCTCCCAAGCGTCGGGGAAGAAGGACTGGTATGTCGAGGTCCCGAAGGGGGTGACGAGTGTTCGCCTCCCTCCCATCGCAGGCGCTCTCCGGGCAGCGATCGGCAAGCCGGCGTCGGGCGTCGTCGTTTCGCGCGACGACCTCGATCCGACCACGAACCGTTTTCGGCGCGTGAGCATCAGCCGAAGGTTCAAGACGAAGTGACGTACCTTCGATTGCTCGGCGCGGTCGTCTTCGCGGCGTCCTGCGCGTCAGGGTTCGTCACGGCGTGCACCCAAGCCGATCCCGCCGTGTCCGCGCCGTCCGTCGACGCAGGATCCGAAGCGGCGGAGACGGCCGTCGAGACGATCGACGATGCGTCCGCTGCGTCGATCGCCTTCTCGCTCTGTCCCGGCGCATACACGGGCGCCTGCGCGTCGATCCCGATGCCGCTCGATTGGTCGGCGCCGGAGGGAGCGAAGATCGGCATCCTCATCGACAAGATCGCGTCGACCGCGAAGCCGAAGCGCCAGCTCTGGCTCCTCCAAGGCGGGCCCGGTGCAAGCGCGGCGTCGCTCGGCGCGCTCGGGGTCGCGATCGCCGACCAGGTCGAGGACACCGAGGTGCTCACGATCGAGCATCGCGGCGTCGGGAGCTCGAACCGCCTCGCGTGCGCCGACTTCGAGGCCGCGCATCCGAGCGTCGGCGACGCCGGCGCTACCGACAAGGCTCCGTGCTTCGACGAGGTCAAGTCGAAGCACGGAGACGACCTGCGCTTCTACACCGCGACGAACGCAGCGCGCGATCTCGCGCACGCGATCGAGCTCCTCCGCCGGCCCGGCGTCCCCGTCTTCGTGCTCGGGGCTTCGTACGGGACGTACTGGGCGCAGCGGTTCCTCCAGGTCGCGCCGAACGCTGCGGCAGGCGTCGTGCTCGACTCGATCGTTCCGGCCCAGGGCCAGAGCCTCTCGCTGTTCGACACCCAAGGGGACAAGGTCGCGATCAAGCTGGCCGAGCACTGCAAGGCGAATGCGTCG
Organism: Pseudomonadota bacterium; assembly: GCA_023402175.1. GTDB lineage: Bacteria > Myxococcota_A > Polyangia > Polyangiales > Polyangiaceae > Labilithrix. Next base: position 4,842 of record JAEXCN010000128.1, read on the forward strand.
TGCACCGGAGCGCTCGGTCCTGATCCATGGGCGCGCCTCCAGGCGGCGAATCAGAAGCTCTCCGCCGGCCACTGTCCCGAATCGGGGCTCACGCCCGACGAGCGCGTTCGTTTCACGCAGTTCCTACAGATGCGACCCTTCATGGGCTACGCGTTCGCGCTCTGGCATCGCTTCGACCGGTGCACCGCCGAGGACGCGGCAGCCATTCGGACGTTCCTCTCGAAGAATCCGTTGCGCGATCCGAACGAGCGTCTCGGCTCCGACGCCGTCTACGCCAACATCGGGTTCTCGGAGCTGTGGGAGTCGCCGCCGCCGAGCGACGAGGTGATGACGGAGCGCTTCGATTCAGCCGTCTTCCCGGCCGGGGTAAGGGGCCTCCAGCCCATCTATCCAGCCTGGCCGCGTTACGCCGCGGACGAGCACGTCGGAACGTACCCGAGCACGTCTCTGCCCATGTTGATGCTCGCGGGCGGGCTCGACGCGCAGACGCCGCTCGAGTCGCAGGAGCTCGTCAAGGCGCACTACACGGCGCCGAACCAGACGTTCGTGACGTTGCCGCTCGCGAGCCACATCGTCCTCGGGCAATCGCCGTTCCTCGACGGCGCCCCGGGCGGCGCGCCGCGCGACTGCGGATTCGAGCTGCTGAATGCCTTCCTCTCGAACCCGACCGCCCCGCTCGACGTGGGGTGCGCGACGAAGCTCGCGCCGATCGAGTTCTCGCGACCGAGCGACGAGACCGCGTTCGTGATGGGGACGACCGATCTCTGGCTCGGCGTTCCCGTCGTGCAGACGTCCCCGCCTGCCGGGTTCCCGAGCATCGGACCGGGCGGATTCCCGCTGCCCTTTGTGGGGACCAACATGCGCTGATCGTCCATGGACGTCCGCGTCGGAGGCCTCACATGTGCCAAGCCGAGTCGACCGACGGACTCGACGACGAAGCAATGGTCCGCGTCTTCCTCACGATCATGTTCGGCGCGTTCGACACGACGTCGGGAGCGGTAACGAGCATGGCGTACCTGCTCGCGAAGCACCCCGAGTGGCAAGCGCGCATTCGCGAGGAGGTGCGCGCGATCCCGGCCGAGAGCCTCGATGTCCCGGCGATGAAGAACCTGCGTCAGCTCGAGTGGGCCTGGAAGGAGACGCTTCGGATGATGCCCGTCTCGGGGCTCGTTCCGCGACGGGCTCTCAGGGACGTCGACGTCGGCAAGTACCGCGTGCCCGCGGGGACGCTCGTGGCACCGATGGTCGCGGCGATCGGCCGCCACCCGAAGTGGTGGAAGGAGCCGGACAAGTTCGATCCCGAACGGTTCTCGCCCGAGCGCGGCGAAGACAAGCAGCATCCGGCGATCTTCGTTCCCTTCGGCGCCGGAGCCCACGCGTGCGTGGGGATGCAGCTCGCGAACATGGAAGTGAAGCTGTTCTGGCACACGCTCCTCTCGCGCTGCAGCTTCGTGCTCGAGGAGGACTACGAGGCGAACCACATCTACACGCCGCTCGGCTCCGTCTCGGGCAAGGTCTCGCTGAAGCTCGAGATGCAAGATCGAGGGTGACCACCACGGTGGGTCCTCCGATGAGGGCGTCATTCGATGTCCTCGAGCTGGCCGTCCAAAGCTTTCGCATCGGTGGTGCGCAGGTAATTTCGCTCGCGGACGGGAACCTTTGAGCGCGACCATCGTGGAATGGGTCAAATGCCCCGTCTCGCGATGACGAACCTCGTAAAGGTCGCATTCTTCGCCTTCCTCGCCGGGTGTGCCGCGAGCCCCGGAGCGGCGGCGCCGATCATCGCGCAGACCGCCGCGCGCGAGGCACACGGCGGCAAAACAGGTGCACCCGCGGTCGCCTCCGAGGCGCCGGCGGCGGACGACTCGGTGGCCGTTGCGGACTTCGATCAGCTCGTCGCGATGGTGCGCCGCTACCACGTGTTCGCGCCGCAGACCGAGAAGAACCTCGGGAAGAAGTGGGACGCCGACCTCCCGCGCCTTCGTGCCGAGTTCCTCGCGGCGAAGACGCCCGAGGCGCTCGAGATCGCGCTCTGGCATTTCGGCAACAGCCTTCACGACGTGCATTGCCAGTACCGCTCGAAGAAGGAGAAGGGTGAGCGGCTCCAGCTCGGCTTCCGCGTTCGCGTCGAGAAGCACGAGGGCCGCCATCGCTTCTACGTCGAGGAGGTCAGCGCGAAGGCGCTCGACGGGAAGCTCACGTCCGGTGACGTGATCGAGTCGGTCGACGGCGCTCCCGCCGAGAAGCTGATCGACGAGCACGAGCTCGTGTCGAACATGAACTCGCGCGACAACATCGCGGGCGAGGTCGCGAGCTGGCTGACGTCGCGGCGGACGTGGACGACGACTCTCCGTCCGGGCGCGATCTCGAAGTGGACCGTGCGCCCACGCGCAGGCGGCGATCCGAAGGTCCTCGAGCTGACCTGGAAGAAGCTCGAGAGTGGAGACGACGACAGCGACTTCGCGCTTCCGTACGACGACCAGGACTGCGTCCACCGCGATGCGAAGACGTACGGCAGCTACAAGTTGACCGCGCGCGGCTACCGCGTGTGCATCTACACGTCGACCGCGCCGAAGTACCGCGACTACCCGATCGTGCGTCAGGTGTCGTTCCGCTACGACGAATACCCCCACGGTCCGCTCGTCGACTACGAGCTGATTCGATCGACGCTCGCGCGGACGAAGCACAAGGGCGTCGTTCTGGACATGCAGGACAACGGCGGCGGGATGAACCCGAACATCTTCGTCGAGTGGTGGACCGACAAGCCGTACACCGACACGGTGACGAGGATGGTGCTCGACGAGACGCTCGTACGCGACTCGAAGGGGGAAGACCACATCATCAACGGAGAAGGGCCGGTCAAATCTTGGTACGAGGCCGAGCTCGCGCGGAGGTCGCCGGGGCAGCGCGTCAGCGGGCCGCGTCCGTTCATGTGCAAGCCGGACACGTGCGCGTGGAACAACGAATACACGCCGAAGCGCCGCGTGACGACGGCGCCGGTCGCGCTGCTCCTCGGTCCGGGGTGCGCGAGCTCGTGTGACGCCGTGACGTGGCACTTCGACAAGGACGACATCGGCCCGATCATCGGGCGGCCGCCGATGTCCGGGTTCACGACGAACCGCGCACGCTTCGACGTGGTCCCCGCGCCGGGAAAGCGCGAGATCGGGACGATCGACTTCGCGATCTCGTACGACGCCGCGAGCGGAACGGACGAGAGCATCGAGGCGGTGCCGGTGAAGATCGACGTGCCGGTCGAGCGGACGTTCGAGAACCACGCGCGCTACGACCAGCTGCTCGTCGATCGCGCGATCGAAGCTCTGCAGCGGCGTTGATCCGCGACGTCCAGACCGAGCGTGGTGCCGACGAGGCCCGCTCGTCGCGACCGCATGCGCTCGGGGTTGCACCCGATGCGCGGGCGGGGCATGAGCGCGTACCCATGGCCGATGCCCTCACGATCAAGGATCAGCTCGTCTCCGGCGAGATCGCGATCGACGTCCCTCCGGGCACGACCGCGCAGGTGCGCGATCGCGCGCTCGACGAAGCATTGTCCGGGCCGCTGAACGACGCTGCGGGAGAGCTCGGCGCCGTGCTCGCGGCCCCGCCTCACAGGTTCGCGCAGCCGCTTCCGGGTAAGGACGAAGAAGGCCGAACGCGCTTCAGCGTGCGCGGACGTGCGGAAGGCGGACGGCTCGTGCCCGAGCGTCAGTCCGGCGACGCGAAGAAGAAGCGCTGACGATCGCGATCAGAGAAAGAGGTTCTCGGGATTCGGCGTGACGGTCTGGAGGACGTAGCCCGGCGCGCCGGGCGTCGCCGGCGCGTTCGTCAACGCTCCGTCGCCACCGTTGCCGCCGCATGCGCCGCCGCCGCCGCCTGGGGTCGTGGTGGTCGCCGTGCCGGTGGGTGCTGCCGACACGCCGGCGGCTCCGCCGTTCACGTCGAGCGTGCCGTTGATGATGGGCGTCGTCGTCGAGAGGAGGTGGATGATGCCGCCGCCGCCGCCGCCACCACCGCCTTTGCCAGGACCGCCGGTGTTGTTGCCGTTGCCGCCGTTGGCGCCAGGGGCGCGAAGGGCACCGTCGACCCGCACGGACTGCTTTCCGAGGACGACGACGACGCCTCCTCCTCCTCCGCCCCCGCCGGGGGCATTGCTCGCTATCCCGCCAAACTCGGGTTGTGCGAGGAGACTGCCGCCGGACGCGATGCGGAACGTGCCCTGCACGAGGAAGACGACCGAGCCTCCACCCGCTCCGAACGGGAAGGCGGGCGACTTCGCGCCGGCGCCTCCGCCCTTCGGTCCGGGCCGTAGGAGCTGCGCCGCCTGGAGCATTTTGAGGCCGTGACCGCCGGTCGGCTCGCTCGCGGCCGAGAGCGCGACGCCCGGCTCGGCGCCCGAGCCGCTGTCCTCGCTGCCCCTCGCGACGATGATGTACCCGGTGGACTGGATGGTGAGATCGCCCGTGACGCGGACGATCGTGCCGCTCGGGAGGACGAGCGGAGCATTGACGGTCACGCTCGTGAACTGGAGATGCTGGCGGCCGTTCAGGCTCGCATAGCCACTCGCCGTCGTGAGATCGAGCGTGCTGTTGATGTTCCACGCGCCGGCCGAGCCGTCACCGAAGATGCCCGTCGCGCCGGAGGGACCCTGCGGGCCCGTGGGACCTTGCGGACCGATGGGACCTTGCGGCCCCGCCGGTCCCTGCGTGCCCGCATCGCCTTGCGGCCCCGCGGGGCCTTGCGGGCCGGGATCACCCTGCGGCCCCTCCGATCCTGGTGCCCCAGGTTCACCCGGATTTCCCGGAGACCCCTGCGCTCCCTGCTCGCCATGCGCGCCCTGTGCCCCCTTGGCGCCCGCGGCACCCTGCGGACCGGCAGGTCCTTGCGGTCCGGGCGAAGCGGAGGCGCCTTGGTCGCCGTGTGGTCCGGCAGGACCCGGCGGGCCCTGGGGGCCTTCACTACAGGCCGAAGCCAGTACGAAGGCGATCGTCGACAACGCGCGCCAGGACGGGGTCCGGCGCACAGCGCATCGCATGCTCACATGAGGCATCGCTTCGAGCTCCTTCGGCCGCACTGGCCCGATCTCTTCAGGCGGCCGCTTTTATCACCAAAAGCGACGGCATCGACGAGCGCACGCGGCGCGCACGCCGTTCGCTCGCGCATGGGGCGCCAGCGTCGGACCAACGCTCACACGATGAGCCGTGGCTCGCCGGGCTACGCGCTCCGCGCCGCGCGTTCGGCGCGGTACTCCTCGATCGTGAGATTGCGCAGCATCGATTTGCGGCCGTCCTCGTTGTGCACGAAGCCGACGCTCGCGACGTGCGGCTCGATCACGTGGATCTTCTGCAGCGGCGTGACGATCAGCAGCTGCAAATTCAGTCGATCGAACAGCTCGAGCCCGTAGCGCGTCGACTCGTCGGACCCGCGCCCGAACGCCTCGTCGATGACGACGAAGCGGAAAGAGCGCGAACGCTCGGTGCCCCATTCGAGGCCGAACTGGTAGGCGAGGCTCGCAGCGAGGACCGTGTACGCGAGCTTCTCCTTCTGCCCGCCGGACTTGCCGCCCGAGTCGGCATAGTGCTCGTGCTCGCGATCGTCCTCGCGCCATCGCTCCGAAGCCGAGAACGTGAACCACTGCCGGACGTCGGTGACCTTGCGCGTCCAGCGCGCGTCGATCTCGCCGGTGCCGTCGCGACCGCGGAAGCGCTCGATGATGCGCTTCACCTGGAGGAACTTCGTCTCGGAGTAGGCCTCCTCGTCGGAGCCGCCGGGCGAGCGCTCGGTGCAGGCGCGTAGGTCCTGCTGGAACTCGCGGATCTCGGCGTCCGTCGTGGCGTCGGGCTCGAGCACGATGAAGCGGCCGGGGTTGTAGTCGATGTCCGCGAGCGAGCGATTGATGGTGTCGATGCGCGTCTTGATCTCCTGCCGCTCGCGATGGAGCTGCGACTGGAACCCGGCGACCTCGCGGATCGTGTTCTCGTTGAGGAGCTCCTTGAACCGCGCCTCGAACCGCGGGACATCGTCCGAACGAAGGCGCTCGAGCATCGCGACGTATTCGCTCGCGGCGGCGACGCTCGCGTCGGCTTCGCGCGTGTCGAGCGGGTACGTCTTCCGGTACGCCTCCATCGCCTGGACGATCTTCTCGGAGAGGCGCCGCATCTTCGCGTCCTCGACGTCGATGCGCTCCTGGATGGTCTGACGGACGTCCTTCTCGCGGCTCTCGCACGACTCGACCGTGAGGTGGTGCGCGCCGAGAGCGCCCGCGACGAGCGGCTCGACACGATCGATCGCGGCCGCGACGTCGGCGGGCATCGTCGCGAGCACGTCCTCGCATTCGCGTCTTTGGCTGTTCGCCGCCTCGAGCTTCGCCTGCACGGCGCCGAGGGCGTGCGTTGCATCGGCCCAGTCGCTCTCGAAGTGGGCAAGGGCGACTTCGACGTTCTCGAGCTGCGCGCCGAGCGCAGAGAGGAGGTTCGATGCGGACTCGAGCTTCCGTAGCTCGGACACGAGCTCGTCGATCTTCGTCGCGAGCGGCCGCCAGTCGAGCGTGCGGAACGTGTCGATGCCTGCGAGCTCGCGTAGGTGACTGATGCGGTCGACGAGCGCGCGCTCCTCGCGCTGGAGCCGGGCGCACCCGTATTCGAGCGTCTGCGCCCTCGCTTCGAGATCGCGCGCTTGCCTTGCGAGCGTCGCGACCTTCGCTTCGTTCGTCCAGCCGAGGACGTAGCGGGAGCGGTCGTCGATGCGGTGACGATCGTCCTTTTCGTGCCGCTCGCCGGGGGCCTTCGTCTGTCCGGCCCTCGTGATCGCGCGCGTCTCGCGCCGGAGCTGATCGAGCGTCTCGCAGCACGCGTAGTCGAACCGGCGCGCGATCTCGGCATCGAGCCAGCTCCAGAACTTCGAGTCCGGCTTCACCTCGACCTTGTGCACGAGGGAGTCGGGATGAAGCGCCGCGATGTCTGCCGCGCGCTGCGGGCGCACGCGATAGTAGACGAGGCGATCGCCGAGATGCGTGTCGTCCACCCAGCGGGCGACGTTCATGTAGTGCACGTCGGGGACGAGGAGTGACAGGCCGAAGCCGTGGAGGAGCCGCTCGATCGCGCCTTCCCAAGCGGCCTCGTTCGGCTTCACCTGGAGCAGCTCACCGGCGAACGGCAGATCGCCGTCGTCGAGACCCAGCGCGCGGCACATACTCTCGCGGACGGCGAGCATTCGCGCAGGGATGTTCGAACGGCGTCGCCGGAGCGATGCGAGCTCTCGCTCGACATCGTCGCGCCTCTGCTGGAGCTCGCGGAGATCGACCTTCAGGTCCGAGAGCGCATTCTGGGCGGTGGCGCGCTCGGCGTCCGCGCGCTCGAGCGCCTCGGCGATCGCCGATCGATTGGACGCGAACGTATCGGCGTCGCGGGCAGGGGAGAGCCCGACGGCGCACGCGAGCTCTTCGTAGCGCCTTGCGCGCTTCTGTCGCTCGGCGACGTCGGTCGCGAGGCGCTTCATCTCCGCACGGACGTTCTCGATGCGCTCGCCGCCGTTCGCGGCGATCGCGCGCTTCACGTCGTCGCGTTCGCTCTGGCAGCGGCTACGTTCGTCCGCGAAAGACGCACGCCGTTCGGCGAGGCGCGCGCTTTCGGCGGAGAGGCTCTCGAGCCTCCGATCGAGGAGCGCTCGCTTTCTCCGCGCGAACCACGGCCCGAGCGCGCTCCGGCACGTGCGAAGCTCGCTCGTCACCGCCGAGAGGCTCGCGTGGCGCTCGCAGTCGGCGACGAGCGGCGAAAGCGCGTCGAGCTGCGCCTTCGCCTTCAGCACGGCCTCGTGCGCGCGATGGAGATCGTCGAAGTGTGCGACCAGCGCCTTGATGCGCTCGTCGACCGGGAACGCCTGGAGCATATGCTGGCGCACGAAGTCGGTGAGGTTGCCGACGGACTTCATCGAGACCGTCTGGTGGAAGAGATCCAGCGCCTGTTCGTCCTCGATCCCGAACCGTCGCCGGAACGCCGAGCAATAGCGAGGGAACGAGTCCTCGATCTCGTGGCCTGCCGTGCGAAGGCGCCTCTTGAGCTCCCTGATGTCGTGGCCGAAGCCTGCGAAGTGCTCGGCGATCGTGAGCGGGGCGTCGGCGACGACGTAGAAGCGATCGGGCTGTCCTTCGAGGTCGCGCAGCCAGAACACCTGCGCGATCGTGACGACCTGATCGAAGCCCTCGTTCGTGAACCTGCCGAGCACTACCGAGTAGCTGTTGCGGTCACGCAACGGAACGGCGCGTGCGGTCGCGCCCGACTCGCCGCGCTCCGACTTGTAGTAGCCGAGGACGTACGAGCGAAGCGTGCGCTCACGTGCGTCGGCGCCGGCTGCGCGGTTGTACGCGAGCTTCTGCGGTGGGACGAGGAGCGTCGTGATCGCGTCGACGAGCGTCGACTTGCCCGAGCCGATGTCACCCGTCAAAAGGGTGTTCTCTCCCGATGCGTCGAGCGCCCAGACCGCGCCGCCGAAGGTGCCCCAGTTGAGGACCTCGAGCCGCGCGAGGCGAAAGCCCGGTCGCCGAGGTCGAGCCTCTCCCAGAGCGAGGGCTTCCTCCGGAACGTGCGCGAGCTCCGCGAGCTTCGTCATGTCGCTTCCTCCGCCCCGCTACGTGCGGCGGACAGCGCGTGCGCGCGGTACTCGGCGAGGCGCTCTTCGAAGTCGCTCAGCCATTGCGCGTCGACGAAGGCCTTCAAGATGCGCTGCACCTCGAGCTGATCGTCGCGGCCGCGAAGGCGCCGCAGGAACCCGAGCTCGATGACCTTGTTGATGTGCGTGTCGATCCGGTCGCGGAGGTGCGCCTCGTTCGCGGCGTCGGGGAGGAAGACGCGGAGGAGGTCGACGATCTCGTCGCGTCCGAGCACGAGCCGCGTGTCGCCGCTCCGTGCGTCGAGCTCGGCGAGCTTCTTCCGCAAGAGCGCGAGGAGCAGGCTCACGTGGAAGCCGAGCTGCCTCCGCGCGACGAGGTGCGGAAGCTCCAGCTCGCCGTCGGCGGCCGGTCGCTGCCGGAGGTACGCGTAGCCCTCCGCTTCGTCGAGCACGAGATCGAGCCCGAGCACGACGACGTACTCGCGCACGCGCGAGGAGAGCGCGACGAGCGACTGCCAGAGCGCCGGGTTCGCGTCGCGATACGTGACGCCCTTCATCAGGGTGACCAGCACGGTCGAGAGGTTGGTCGGGGGCGATCCCGCGGGCTTTCTCACGTCAGCTCTCCCGAACGAGTGAAGACCACGAGCGGCAGCGTCGCCTGACGCGTCCCGCGCGCGGGGTCCTGCCAGGCGACCGTCTGCCTGTGTCCGTCGTCGATGAGCGCTTCGCCGTCGTCCGACGCGAGGCTCATGTACGCGACGAGCTCCGCGAGGCCGTGCTCGAGCGGATGAGCGTCGACGAGCTCGCCGAGCGACACCTGCGCCCGCGTCTGCAACATCTGCCGGATACGTGCCTGGAGCGCGCGCTTGTCGACGTGGATCTGCTCGAAGAGCGCGTCGGCCGAGATGAAGGCGTCGCCCTCGGTCACGGCGTGCTCACCGAGCCGGAGCTCGTGTGGCGGCTTGAAGAGCGGCCGCTCGAACGGGAGCTCGAGCGACGCGACGGCGTCGTCGAGCTCCATCGACAAGCGATCCGTCGGCTGATCGCGCAGGGCGAGCGCGTGGTGCTCGATGCCGTGGATCAGCTGCATGATGCGGCGGTTCTCGAGCCAGGTCTGATCGTCGAGGTAGCGCCGCAGCTGTCCCGACACGCGCGCGACGGTTCGCTGTGTCACCTCGCCGGCGTCGAGCCAGTCGTGATGGACGCGCAGGAGGCGCCGATCGGGCTCGAGCTCGGCGACGGCAGGAACGGCGAGGACCGTGTCGAGCATCGAGGTGAGCTCGTCCTGCCGCTCCGGCGACATGAGCAGGTCCCAGAACGCGCGGAAGCTCGCGCCCTGATCGGAGTCGCGGATCGCGTCGTGCTCGCCGAAGATCGCATCGAGGAGCGCGCCCTTCGATCCTTCCCACGTCGCGATGCGCTCGCGGATGTCGCGATCGAGATCGCGGAAGTTCTGCTCGACCTCGCGGAAGTCGGAGAGGAGCCCGCGGGCGAGCGCCGCCATCTGCTGGAAGCGATCCTTGATCTGCGCCGTGTCCATGAGGCGCACGTTCCCGGCGCGGACGTCGGCGATCTCGGCGTCGATCTTCGCGCGCCTCTTCTCGAGCTCCGCGATGCGCGAGTCGGGATCGAGCTCGGTCCCCTCGGTGATTTCCCGGAGCAGCTCGAAGACGATGCGAAAGCGCGACTCCGTCCCGACGAACGGCCGCTGCTTCAGGTTCGTGACCCACTCGATCGCCTTCTCGGTCGCAGAGGTGACGTCGAACCAGGGCTCGTCGCCGTCGGGCGGGTAGTACTTGCGCAGCCAGGCGTGCTCGGCATCGGCCCACGTGTCGAGGTACTCCGAGGCGGAACGCGGGAAGCTGTCCGCGCCCTCGCGCTGCCGGAGCTGGAAGAGCCAGTCCTCGAGCCGAGCGACGAGCGACTGCTGGGGCATCGTCCGGACGTTCGGCTCGATGAACGTCGCGTGGAGGAAGCTGATGATCATCGGAGCGTGATCGGCGGCGAGGAGACGCCAGCCCGGATGGCTCCGCTTCATCGTCTCGAGGGTCGCGTGCTCCATCGGCGGCTACGCGACGGACGTAGCGCGGGGACACGATCGCGTCGTGCCGAGCTCGCTCTGCCAGGAGCTCGGCGGATCGTCACGCTCGAGGCGATGTCATCGCTTCGGCAGGTCGCCCTCGTCGTTGGGGGATGTCGCAATCTTTCGACGCCGGGCGCGTCGATCCGACTACGACTCGCCCGTCGACGACGAGGGTGGCGCCTCCCTAGCGCCGCTTGTGTCCTTGTTGAGTGAACGAGGAAACAAGGGCGGTAACCTCCGCCGAGCGCCGCGCGTTCGATTCAGCGCGACGGATTCGCGTTCGCTTGCACCGATGCCACGTGGGCGTAGGTGCCCGCCTCTTTGTCGTTGGCGAAGAGATGGACGTCGTAAGTGCCCGTCGCCGGGAACTCACATCGCGCTCGTACCTGCCGGGCCTGAGAGGATGTCGTGCAGTCGGTCCGCATGTTCCCTTGCGGCGCGCTTCGCGGCTCGAAGGTGGCGAGGATGAAGACCGATCGCGGATTGTCGACGACGAGCTCGAGCGAGCTGCCCGTCGACACCTGCGATCGATCGGGCGAGACGAGCTCGAGCCCGTACGCCACGAACGCCGGCGTCACGACGGGCCTTCGGAAGAACTCGGCGCGCGAGAGCGGACGCTCCAGCAGCTGCCACTTGTCCTGATCGGGAAAGTGCGAATTCACGAACAGCTCGGGTGGAGCAAAGAGGTACTCGGTCGAGTAGTGTTTCTCGAATACGCCGTCGTTCGGATGTCCGGCGTCCCACGTCGCGT
>JAEXCN010000147.1 GCA_023402175.1 Pseudomonadota bacterium
CGAGATCGGCAATTGGGAAGAGGCGCTGAAGCACGTGCGCGCGCGCTCGACCGATCTCCGCATCGCCGCGCAGCAGATCGCTCGCGCCGAAGCGCAGTCGCGGATCGCGCTCGCCGGTGCGCTGCCGACGATCAACGGCCAGGGCTTGTACACGCACAACCTCATCACGAACACGACGCGTCAGTTTGCCGGGGCAGGCGGCGCGCAACTCAAGACGGTCGAGACGCCATACCCGGATTACATCACCGGCTCGCTCGTGGCCTCGCAGCCCGTCCTCGCGCTCCGCAGCTGGTACGCGATCGGAACGGCCGATCGGAACGAGAACGTCGCGCATCTCACGCTCGAGGACACGAAGCGGCAGATCGCGCTCAACGTCGCCAACGCGATCGTCGGCGTGGTGACGGCGGAGCGCGTCGCGGAGCTGAATCGCGTCGGTCTCAGCAACGCGCTCACCCGGCTCGAGCTCGCGGTGCGGCGCACCACGCTCGGCAGCGGCACGGGGCTCGACGTCGTTCGCGCGCGACAAGACGTCGAGACCGCGCGCGCTACGCTCGTCGCCGGTGACGAGTCGCTCCGCCAGTCCCGCGAGGCGCTCGGCCTCGCGCTCGGGATTTCGGAGGAGGTCGGCGTCCCGCCGAACGTCGATCTCAACGGCATCGAGTCCAGCGCTCGCAGCTCGTGCAAGCCGGCCGCGAACGTCGACGAGCGGCCCGACATCGCCGCGCTCCGCGAGCAGACGACCGTCGCGCGGCGACTCGTGAACGACGTGAAGTACCAGTTCGCGCCGACGGTCGACGTCCGCTCGTCGCTCGCAACGACGTCGATCGACACCGGCGCCGCGCCGAACACGACATGGAACGTTCAGGCGGTCTTGACCGTGCCGATCTTCGACGGCGGCATCCGTTACGGCAACCTGCGCGACACGCGCGCGCAGGAGGTGATCGCGGGCGAGAAGCTCGAAGCAGCGCGGCGACAGGCGACGATCCAGGTGGCCCAGGCACAGCGTGGCGTGAGCGTGGCCGAAGATCGGCGACGCGTCGCGGCCCAGACGCGCGATCTCGCGGCCGAGAACGACCGCCTGACGCGAACGGCCTACCTCGAAGGGCGCGGTACGAGCCTCGAGCTCGTGACCGCCGCGCAGGCGCTCCGCGAGGCCGAGATCCAGCTCGCCCTTCGTGACTTCGAGGTCGTGAAGGCGCGCGTGCTCGCGATCCTGGCGCTCGCGTCGTGTCCCTGGTGAGACTCAACTGTGCGGGGCGATCGCGTCCCAGCCGGTGACGCGCGCGAGCTCCGCGAGCGTCACGTGCAGGTCCATCAGCGACTGCGCGTGGCTCGCGCGAGCGAAGACGAAGGCACGGAGCGGCTCGATGAGGAATCGTTCGTCCTTCGTCCCTAGGTCGATCGCGTCCTGCGTGATCGAGATCCAGCGCTTCGAACGGTGCTCGGCGCGGTCGTAGTTCTCTTCGCGGGTCTTCGCTTCGACGACGGCCGCGTAGGCGTTCTCGACCTCGACGGCGACGCCGCCGAGCGCGAGCCGCTCGAGCGCGCGTGCTTCCTCGAGCTCCGATTCCGCCTGCCTCATGCGAGCGTGCTTCGGAAGGAGGTCGAGGCCCCAGTCCAGACCGACGCCGACGGAGTAGCCGAAGCGGTTGGCGAAGTCGCTCGTGAGCGCGCTCGGCTGCGGGTCGACGCTCGGCGCGATCGAATACGAGCTGCTGAGGCCGATGCCGATGTTCGGGAACATCTCCGCGCGGCGGAAGTCGAGCCAGGCCTTGCGCGCCTGAACACCCGCCCGGGCCATGTTGACGTCGGCGCGGAAGAGGCGCGCTGCCGTCAGGTACCGGACGACCGGACCGATGTTCGTCTCCGGACGCTTCAGCGGCTCGTCCGGAATGTCGAACGCCGTCTGCACGCCGGTCAAGAACCGCAGCGCCGCGATGGCGAACGCCTCGCCCTTCTTCGCCTCGGCGACGCGCGCGAAGATCTCGTCGCGGTTGTACTCGAGGCGGATGCGGTCGACGTCTTCGACGCTGGCGTCGCCCCGCTCGAGCTTTGCGTTGATGTTCCCGATCGCGTTGTTGAGCTTCCCGAGGACGTCGTTCGCGATGTACTGCATGTCGCGCGCGAGCATCAGGCCGAAGTACGCGCGCCGGGTGTCCATCCGGATCTGCTGCCGCTGCTTCTCGAGGTCCCACTCGTTGACGCGGGCACGGCCCTCGGCGGCCTTCTTGACCGACTCGATCTTGCCGAACGTGTAGAGCGGGATGCTCCCGCGGACGGAGACGCTGAACGCGGGCTGCCAGCCCTCGAACGTGCCGCTCTGGTAGAGCTGCGCGTAGCGCGAGGCGTTGTAGAACGGCGTGCCTCCGATCGGCGGCAGATATCCGATCGACGCGTTCATCGACCAGTACGAGAAGGGCGTCCAGCGCGCCTCCTCGATCTGGGCATGGACGAACGCCAGCCGCGCCCGGGCCGCCCAGAGCTGCGGTGCATTGCGCTCGGCCAGGAGCAGGCACTCCTGGAGCGAGTACGCGTGCATCTTGATCGTCGCGATCGGGGCGGGCGCGGGCGCGGCGGGCTCGGCCGTCGGAGAGGCCGGCTTCTCGGGCTCCTCGTCGTCGTCGAGGTCGAACGGCCCGGCATGCGCCGCCGGTGCCGCGAGAGCGATAGCGCTCGCGCAGCCGAGGAGGATCCACCAGCGAGTGCGGCGCGCAGTCATCCGGCCGCGGCGACACTACCAAACGAGCGCGACGAGACCAACATGACAGCGATGTCCCGGGTCCCGTGAACCCCAGGGCTCGATCCGCCGAAATCTTGCGCTCAGCAGCGCTCGTCGCCGCTCGGCGTGTAGATGAAGCCCTCTTGCTGGAAGACGCAGAGGCGGTTCCCGCCCCTCCGCTTCGCCTCGAGGAGCGCGGACTCGAGGGCCGCAAGGAGGGCCTCCTTCGTCCGGACGTCACGGCTCGGGAAGAGCGCGACGCCGACGGAGGCCGTCACGTTGACCTCTCCGCCGCCCTGGGCCGCAGTGAAGGTCCGCGCCGCAACGTCGCGCCAGATGCGCGAGGCCACGACGAGCGAGCCGGCGAAATGCGTCGCGGGCAGCATGACGAAGAACTCGTCGCCGCCGTACCGTGCGACCGCGTCCGAGTCGCGAACCGAGCGCTTGATCACCTCGGCGACGCCCCGGAGCACCGCGTCCCCGAGCGAGCGACCGCCGCGCTCGTTGTGCACCTTCAAGCGATCGACGTCGAGGATGCAGCACGCGAGCGGCTCGGAATGGCGCTCGGCACGTGAGAACTCCGCATCGAGCCGCTCGTGGAGGTACACGAACGAGTAGGCGTCGGTCATCGCATCGTAACGGCGGAGCCGTTCGAGCTTCTCCCGCGCGGCCTTCATCCGATCGTGCGCGCGTTTGATGCGGAGCGCCGATGACACGCACACGAGCAGCTCCGTCTGCTCGAACGGCTTGCAGACGTAGCCATCGGCGCCGATCTTCAGCGCCTCGATGCGGCTCTTCGGATCGGTCTTCGCGAAGACGAGCGCGACCGGAACGAAGTCGTCGCCGAGCCCGCGGATCGTCCGGCAGGCATCGAAACCGCTCAGGCGAGGCATCACGGCATCGAGGAGAACGACGTCGATGCCGCCGCGCGCCACGCGCTCGACGGCGGCCTGTCCGTCCGGCGCCGTCTCGACCTCGTACCCGCTGGAGCGGAGCGTCGACGCGATCAGCTCCAGGGTCGCGGGATCGTCGTCGGCCACGAGGACGCGCGCCGGACCTTCGTGCTCGTCGAGGGATGTCGCGCTCGGACGCGCAGCGACGTGCGCCGCGAGCGCCGCTCGCAGCATCGTCGATTCGCGCTCAGGAGAGGAGCCGTCGCTCTCCTCGGCTTCGGGCACCGGCAGCTTCATGCCTGCGCTCATCATGATCGGCGCCTTTTGGCGCGCCGTCTACTTCGACGTTCCAGCTGTGCTCTCCACGTGCGACACGGGAGGTGGCGCCACCGCCGCATGCCGCGCAGGCTTGGAGCCGAGCGTCAGCGCTTCGCGATGCACGAACCGGCTTTGCACGTTCCCGACTCGAGCACGTCGGGCGACGAATCGTAGGCGCAGCTCGTGCCGTCGGGCTTCGATCCACAGCCCTCGCGGCACGCACAGGCCGTGCTCGACTTGCCCTCGCAAAACGCGCACGTCGAATATCCAGCCTCGAAACAGGTCTGCGTTGCTTCGCAGCGCTGCTCGCCGGCCCCGCATGGCGCCGAGCATGGGCGCTCGATCTCGATGAACGACCAATACGTCGGCGCCGACGGGTGCATGTCCTCGATCACCGCGCGAAGACGGAACGAGGTGCCCTTCGCGATCGCGAGGCGCTTGCACGTCTCGCCCTTTCGCATGGGACGATCGTCGCTCGCCTCGAGGCAGCTCGTGCCCGCATCGAGGCTCTTGCCCTCCCAGCGCGGAAAGCCGTACTCGCGGAACAGCGGCACATGGCATTGCGCGAAACGCAGCCCGTTCTCGGGCGTGGTCGGACAGTCTGCCGGTGCAGCGAGGTCGGCCGCATCGACGACGATGTCCTCTTCGGCCACGAGATCGGAGCCGACCGACAGCCCGCCCGTCAGCGAGAGCGACACCTTCTGCCATGGCAGCTTCGCCGCCTCCGCGACGATCTCGGCCGCCGACGTGACGTGAAGTGCGGGCGCGCAGCGCGGCTCGACGACGGGGCCGCAGGCCGCTTCGCCGGCTGACGCGGAGGCGTTCGGGTCCGCGCGGCTCGGTTCGCCGGCCGCGAGTCCGGCGCCCGCCGCCGCGAGGTCCGAGCCACAGCCGACGAGGACGAGAGAAGCAAAGAGGACGGATGGAAGATGACGAAGGCTCTTCATGCGCCGGGCTTCAGCAACGCGTGTGCCCTACGCTCACGCGTCGAACGATCCGCGATTTCATCGACACACGCGGGCACGGTGAGCCACGCGTGACCATGATGTCAGGGCTCTTTCAGAAAAGGTCAGGGTCGTCGGGGGTCGAGCGGGTATCCCCGTCCCGATGAGCCTGAGTCCGCCTGCGCGCTCATCGCGAACGACGAGGCCGTCGACCAGCTGCTCCGCTCGCCGGCTCGCGCGTCTCCGCAGCGGAGCTCGCGGCCCGCAGGATCTTGCGCGCGAGCGTCGAGATGCCGAGGTCCGCGAGGCCGGCCTCGTCGAAGACGCCTGCCGCCTCGTAGACGTCGGGCAGCTTCGGGCGCACCGGCACCTTCGAGAGGACACCCGCATGCACGTCGACCGTGAGCCGGCGATGCGAGAGTACGTGCGTCACCTGCCCCGCGAGCGCCGTCGACGTCAGCGGGAATCGCCCGAAGAGATCTTCCGTCGCCGCATCGTCGCCGTCGATCGACGGCGGCTCCCAGAGGCCGCCGAAGAGCCCCGCCGATTTCCGGCGCGCGAGGAGGATCCGGCCGTCCTTCGTCCGCGCGACGAGCGCCTGGACACGCTGGGGCTTCGGCTTCACCTTCTCGCCGAGCACGGGCAGCTCGGAGACGCGGCCCTCCGCGCGTGCACGGCAGGAGGCGGCGACCGGGCAGCGATCGCAGTCAGGCGAGCGCGGCGTGCAGATCGTGGCGCCGAGCTCCATCAGCGCCTGGTTCCAGTCGCCGGGCGACTCCGCAGGCACGAGCTCCTCGGCGAGCTGCTCGGCGCGCTTCATCCCGCTCCGGCGCACGTCGTCGTCGATCGCGAAGATCCGAGCGAGCACGCGCGCGACGTTCCCGTCGACGAGCCCGACCGGCTCCTCGAACGCGATGCTCGCAATGGCCCCCGCGGTGTAACGACCGATCCCGGGCAGCGCGAGGAGCGCGTCGCGCGTCGTCGGCATCTCTTCGGAGGCGGCCACGACCCGAGCGCCGGCGTGGAGCATGCGCGCGCGGCGGTAGTAGCCGAGCCCGCTCCACGCCGCGAGGACCTGGTCCTCCGGCGCCTCCGCGAGCGCGAGCGGCGTCGGAAAGCGAGCCATGAACCGCTCGAAATACGGCACCACGGTGTCGACCCGCGTCTGCTGCAGCATGATTTCGCTGACCCAGATGGCCCACGGATTGCGGGTCCTGCGCCACGGCAGATCGCGCCGGCATGCCGCATACCAGGCGAGGAGGTCTCGCTGGAGGCGTGCGGCAAACGAGGCTTGCGCCGGGACCGATGCGGCCTCACTTTCTGGCCTCGTGAGCAAGTCCCGCAACGACCCTGGCATTGCCGCAGTTCTCTCCCTCATCGTCCCGGGTGTGGGCCAGATCTACAACGGCGCGTGGCTGCGCGGGATCTTCTGGCTCGTCATCACGCCCGGCTTCTGGATCGGATCGGGGGGGCTGCTCGGCTGGATCTGCCACCTCGTCGCGGCGTACACGGCGTATAGCTACGCGAAAAAGCGGGGGTAATCGGGCCTCGGGCCTCGGGCTATTCGGGCCTCGCGGGAAAGAGAGCTGAGCCGTTCGCTGGCCCTCCGGCGCCGGTGATCGGTTGGGCCGAAGGCTCCCGAAGGCTCGAGGGCTACTTCAGCACTTTCGACTCGAGGGTGAACGTCCCCTCGTTTTTGCCCTGGTGTCCGTCGACCACGACGAAATAGGTCCCCGCGTCGAGGGTCACGTCGATCTTCGAGTGCCGGTTGTCCGGCCCGTCGTTGTTGCACGCCGCCTCGGCCATTCGCGCCGACTTCATCTGCGGCGGGTCCATGCAACTCTTCCGGATGGCGAGCACGCCGTCGTGGCCGGGCGTCGAGAGCACGAGCTGGAGATGCGTCCGCGTCGCGAGCGTCAGCTTGAAGACGCGATCGGCGCTCGCCTGCAGGTCCTCGCGACCGGCGCATGACTCCGTGAAGCGATCGCCCGCTCCGACGGTGGTGCCGGTGATCGTCTGGCCGAGGACGAGCGTCGGCGGAGCGCGGCACGCGGACTCCTGCAGCGACACGTCCTTCGCCTTGAGCTGGAACGCGTAGCGCCCGAACGGATACTTCGCGATCCCGTCGACAGCGAGCGAATAGATCCCCGCCGGGAGCACCTCGTCGATCGTGGACGCGCATGCGACCTCGCTCGTGCGATCGGTGCAGCTCCGCGCGAGGACGAACGCGTGCTCGCCTTCCTCGGCCGTGAAGCGCGCGGTCACGCGCGAGCGGCGCGCGAGCTCGAAGCGATAGACGACGTCCGGCGCGCCGTTCGCGGTGCAGCGACCGGCGATGTCGTCCTTCGCGTCGAACGTGTCACCCTCGACGATCCCTTCGTTCGGAACGATCGGAATCGCGTCACCACACGCGTCGCCGCGCACTCCGGCGCCGCCCTCGGACGTGAGATCGGCTTCGATCGTGTACTGCCCTCGCGAGGACTTGTCGGCGGCATCGGCAAAAACCGCATAGCTGCCGGGATCGAGCACGGAGACGAACGTTGCCTCCTCGGAGGTCGAGCCCGCGTCGGTGCACCCGACCTCGGTGTGGTCGTCGACGCAGGTCCGGCGGACGTGCACGACGGGCGAGAATTCGTCGGAGTGCATCCGCACACGCGCGCGGGCGCGCTGCGGGAGGTCGAGGCGGTAGATGGCGTCCGGCCCTTTGCCGAGAACGCAGCTACCGTGCGCGTGATCGAAGGCATCCGAGAGCGTGCCGGTCGTCTTCGACACGAGCGGACGCGCCTTCTGGCAGGCATCCGCGAGCGACGGCACGTCCGCGATCTGCACGTTCATCCGGTACGTGCCGGTGTCGTTGTTGTATCCGTCGACGAACACGTAATACGTGCCCGGCTCGAAGACCTCGTCGATCCTCGAGCCGCGCGTCGACGCGTTCCGCTTCGAGCCCGAGGCGATGTCATCGTTGCACGCGATCTCGGCGTCCTTGTCCTCGCATTCGTCCTTGCGGACGTAGAGGACGGAGTCGAACGTCGGATCGACGTCGATCGTGACGCGCTGCCTGCGCGTGACGTCGAGCTGGTAGATGATCTCCTTCGACTCCGAGTTTCCACACCCGCCCGCGTGCTCGGCCTCGCCGCGACGCGTGTTGCCGGAGACGATCCCGGCCGAGAGCGCGAGCGGCGCCTCGCAGGTGCCGGCGCCAGCCGTCGTGGTCGGTCCCGATACGCTCGCCGGAGCGGGCGATCCCTCGGGCCCTCCGCTCCACGATCCGGCCACGAAGTCACCGCCTCCACGCGCCATGCGCACGAGCAGCGTGAAGCGCCCGCCCTTCTCGGGACATGCACGCACGGCCGCCTGGGCGTCCTTCGTGACGTCGCGGACGATCGGCTTGTCGTCCGGATCGAGCAGCGTGAGATCGATGTCGCGGACACCGGCTCCGCCGATGGCCACGATCGTCGCGCATCGAGCCGGCAGATCGATCGGAAAGCGGGCATCGCGGCCCTCCGCGAGCGATCCCTGGTGGATCGGTCCGACCTGCGCGAGGCCCATCGCGGCGAGCGCATTGTGCACGGCGACGTACCGCGGCTCGAGCTCGGGTCGGGCACCGGTGCCCGCGCACGCGGCGATCAGCGCCGCTGCGAACGTTGCTGGGATGATGCGCTTCAACGGTAAGGATTCTTCGAAAGGTCGTCCGGGATGCCGCCGGACGCGGCCGGAGACGTCGTGGACGACGTCGGCCTCGAGCCCGGTGGACGTTTGATGCTCGGGCGCGTGCCAGCGGTGCTCGACGCGGTCGGCGGATGGCTCGCGGAAGCTGGAGGACGTGCTCCGTCGTCCTTCGCGGCCGGCGCCGGCGCAGACACCGCGTCGGGCTCGACCGAGGGCGTGCTCGGCGATGGATCGGATCGCGGCGTTTCCTTGGCGACGGTCGACGGAAGCGCCGTCTCGGCATGAGACGCCCCTGTGGACGGCGAAGCGCCGGGCGTGTGGAGACGGCTCGCGCCCCAGACGCCGACGCCGATGACGAGGGCGGCCGCCGCCGCGAGGCCAATCGCGCGGCTCGGCGACCGCCGGGGCGCAGGCGCTTGCGCGGCGCCGCTCGACTCCTGGACGTGGAGGACCGCGGACGAGACGCTCGACACCTTGTCCGGCAGCGTTCGCGAGCCGGGCTCCGCCGGAGCGGTCACCGCGAGCCGCTCGACCGGCTCGGCGCGCGTAGGCGTCGAACGTGAGCGCTCCGTCCGCTGCGCGCCCGGCTCCGACTTGCCCTTCTCGACCCGCGTCTGCACGGAGTCGGGCAGGCTCTGTCGCGACCTCGGCGGGGCGGTCGGCTCGCTCCGCGCGAGCCACGCACGAACGGCTTCGCGCTGCTGCGCCAGATCCTCGCCGAAGACCCGTTCGAGGCAGGCCGCGACGTCGCGCACCGATCCGACGCACGAGAGGCTTCGGCCGACCCTCTCGAGCTCGTCGGCAAGCTCTTCGGCCGTCTCGAACCGCTCGTCGACCTCACGACAGAGGGCCTTCATGCAGACGGCCTCGAGCGCGGCCGGGATGTCGGGTCGATGCGTGCTCGGCGAAGGGATCGGATCGTAGAGAACGCGGTTGAGCGTCGCTGCCTCGCCGTCCGCCCTGAAGAGGCGCTTCAGCGCGAGCGCCTCCCAGAGCACGATCCCACACGCGAAGACGTCGGCTCTCCGATCGATTCGGTCGCCGCGCGCCTGCTCCGGCGACATGTACGCGATCTTTCCCTTGAGCTGCCCGGAGCGCGTCGTCGAGAGGCGCGATGCTGCCCGCGCGACTCCGAAATCGGTGATGCGCGAGATGCCGTCCGAGCCGACGAGGATGTTCTGCGGGGACACGTCGCGATGAACGATCGCGAGCGGCTGACCGAGGTCGTCGGTCAGCTCGTGCGCGGCATGCAGCCCCGCGAGGGTGTCGAGCAGGATCCGGATGGTCACGCCCCACGGGATCTGCGTGTCCGTCTGGGCAGCGCGCGCGAGAAGGCGCGCGAGCGTGTCGCCCTCGACGTAGTCCATCACGAGATAGAACCCGCCATCGCTCTCTCCGACTTCCTGAATCGGGACGACGTTCGGATGATGGATGCGCGCGGCGAGGCGTGCCTCGTCGAGGAACATCTCGATGAACTCGGGCTCCTTCGCGAGATGCGGGTGCAGCCGCTTGATCGCGACGAGGCGCTGGAAGCCGGCGACGCCGGAGAGGCGCGCGAGATACACGGTGGCCATCCCGCCGCTCGCGAGCTCGGTCACGAGCTCGAAGCGATCGAGTCGCTCGCCTTCACCGTCGGTCGCGAGGAGCTTCGGCATCCCCTTTCCGATTAAACCACCTCTTGCCCGTGCCCGCGACAAACCACGAGGATTTCGGGGCGGCCGTTCGCCTCGCGCCGGCCGTCAGAACCGGCCGATGAGCCCGAGCGGAGCGAGCTCCACCCCGGCGCGGGCCCGGGACGTCGCGTGTGTGGGGCCCGCAGCCTTGGTCGAGCTCGACCATTGCGTGAAGAACAGCCCGAGGACGCCGGTGACGACCGCCGCGCCGACGGTCACGCCGAGAAGGACGTTCGTGCGCGTCTCGGCATCCTGCCCCTTCTGGTAGAGCGGGCACGACTCGCCCTGACCCGCGCACGCGCGCCGCACGGCATCACGGCCGGGATCGTTCTCGGTGGCGATGCCGGACACGATCGTCGCAGCGCCGGCGGCAGCGGTCACGCCGGCGGCCACGAAGAAGACGGCGGGTCCGAGTGGCTTCTCCTTCGCCTTCTCGCTCGACGGCGGCGACTTCGTCTCGGCCGTCGGCGGCGATGCAGGTGCAGGCGGCGCAGGCTGCGGCGGTTCGAAGGCGAGCGAGGTCGACGTGCCCTTCGCCGCGTCGACGTGCTTCGAGACCGATCCGCCCTGCTGGAAGCTCGCGCCCAGATCGTGAGGCCCGGCGTCGAGATAGACGCGATGCTCGAGCGCGTCCGACTGTGAGACGACCCGGCTGTCGGCCGCGAGCGAGCACGGAGACGCGCAGATCACCACGTATTCGGACAGCTCGGGCGCCACCTCGGCGAGCGTCTCCTTCGCGAGCTGCGCCGTGGCTGCGTCGCTGCCGTATTTCTGCTGCGCGACCGCCGCGAGCGTCGCCGCGCGCGCCGGCTGCTTCGCGTCGCGACGTGCGCGGATGGCGAGGCGGAGTGTCTCCTTGCTCGGAGCGTCACGGAACGCATTTTCGAAATGCACCGCGGCCTGCTCGAAGTCCTTCGCGAGGTACGCGCGCCGCCCGCGATCGAACTCCTCGGCCGCCGCCTTGATGCGCTCGGCCGAAGGCTGCGCGTCGTCGGCACGCGCCAACGTGCTCCAGAGTCCCGGAGCGCCGGCGAGCCCGAGGAGAGCAAACAGGAGGACGGCTCGAGGCGGCCGCCTTGCTCGACCCGGCATCGAGTCGATCGTACCAGCTTCCGATGACGTCCCCGGCGAATTCCGAGGACGTCATCGGCTCGCGCACTGCGCCGCGCTCGAAAGAAGCGCGACGCGCGATGGGCTCAGGCCATCTCGAGGAAGAGCGACTCGGGATCCTCGAGCCACCGGATGACGTCGTAGGCGAACGCAGCGCCGACGTGGCCGTCGACGATGCGGTGATCGAACGACAGCGACAGGAGCATCACCTCGCCGATCACGATCTGACCGTCGCGAACGACGGGCTTCTGCTTGATCTGGTGCACTCCGAGGATGCCGACCTCGGGGAAGTTGATGATCGGCGTCGCGAAGAGGCCGCCATCGGCGCCGAGCGACGTGACCGTGAAGGTCGAGCCCTGCAGGTCCTCGACCTTCGACTTGCCCGCCTTCGCGTCGTTCCCGAGCCGCTCGATGTCGCGCGCGATCTCGAGGAGGCTCTTGCGGTCCGCGTCCTTGATGACGGGCACCATGAGCCCGGCGTCCGTCGAGGCCGCCATCCCGATGTTGTAGTACTTGCGGTAGACGAGCTCGTTCGTCGTCTCGTCGAGCGCGGTGTTCAGGATCGGGTGCTTCTTCAGCCCCGCGACGACCGCCTTCACGATGAACGGCAGGAACGTGAGCTTCACGCCCTGCGCCTCGGCGCGCGGCTTCATCCGTGCGCGGAGCGCCTTGAGCTTCCCGACGTCGCACTCCTCGACGAACGTGAAGTGCGCCGCGGTGTGCTTCGACTGCGACATTCGCTGCGCGATCTTGCGGCGCATGCCCGCGAACGGGACGCGCTCCTCGAGCGCTGCGTTCTCGGCCGAGGGAGCCGAGATCTTCACCGGTGCGTGCGCGCTCGGCGCCGAGACCGGCGGAGCTGCCGGAGCCTCGGGCTGGCGAGCAGCGGCCGGCGCCGGCGTCCGCGCGAACGTCTCGACGTCCGTCTTGGTGACGCGGCCCTGCGGCCCCGTCGGCGGCACCGAGCGAAGGTCGACGTTCATGTCGCGGGCGAGCTTGCGCGTGGCCGGCGTCGCGAGCGGCTTCTCGTTGAAGTACCCCTGCAGGGCGCCGCCTGCGCTCGCGCCGCGAGCGCCGCCCGCGGAGGGCGCCGCCGGAAGACCGGGCAGGCTCTCCTTGATGTCACCCACGGCCGTCGCCGCGGGCTCGCCCTTCGGCTTCGCTGCGCCGTTGCCGTTGGCGTGACCGTTCGTGTGCGCCGCAGCCGCAGGAGCTTCCGCCCCCGCTTCGGCCTCGAAGACGACGAGGACGCCGTGGACCTGGACGACGGTCCCGATGCTCCCGCGCGTCTCGGCGATCTTGCCCGCCCGCGGCGAGGTGATCATGACCGTCGCCTTGTCGGTCATGACCTCGACCATGGGGGCGTCTTCTTTCACCACGTCGCCCGGCTTGATGTGCCACGCGACGATCTCGCCCTCAGTGACGCCTTCGCCGATGTCCGGCAGCTTGAATTCCCAGCGCGCCATCTCGCTTCTCTCCTGGCCTCTCACTCAGTACTTCGCCGTCTCCACGATCGCCGGAAGGATCCGGTGAGCGAGAGGCAAGTAATCCATCTCGAGCGTGTACGGGAAGGGCGTGTCGAAGCCGGCCACGCGAACCGGCGGCGCCTCGAGCGACAAGAAGCAGTGCTCGTTGACCAGAGCGACGAGCTCGGCCCCGAATCCGCACGTCTTCGGAGCCTCGTGCACGATGACGACGCGGCCCGTCTTGTCGACGCTGGCTGCGATCGTCTCGATGTCGACCGGCCAGAGCGTCCGGAGATCGACGATCTCGCACTCGATGCCCTGCTCGGCGGCCTTCTCTGCGGCGGCGACGGCCTCGTAGAGCATCGCGCCCCACGCGAGCACGGTGACGGCCGGCTTCCCGGCCGCCGCTTCGCGGACGACCTTCGCCTTGCCGAGCTCGACCGTATAGTCGCCCTCCGGGACGTCGCCGCGTGCGGCGCGGTAGATGCGCTTCGGCTCGAAGAACAGGACGGGGTCGGGATCGCGGAGCGAGGCCAGCAACAGGCCTTTCGCGTCGTGCGGGTTCGCCGGACAGACGACCTTGAGCCCAGCCACGTGGATGAAGAGCGACTCGGGCGACTGCGAATGGTAGAGCCCGCCGCGGATGCCGCCGCCGACCGGCGTGCGCACGACCATCTTGGCCGAGTACTCGCCGCCGGAGCGCCAGCGCATCTTCGCGAGCTCGGAGACGATCTGGTCGTAGCCGGGGTAGATGAAGTCCGCGAACTGGATCTCGGGCACGGGCACGAGCCCGTAGAGGGCCATGCCGATGGCCGTACCGAGGATGCCGCCCTCCGAGAGCGGGGTGTCGACGACGCGATCGTCGCCGAACTCGTCCCAGAGGCCTTGCGTGACGCGGAAGACGCCGCCGACCCGCCCCACGTCCTCGCCGAGCACGACGACGCGCGGGTCGCGCTTCATCTCGAGCTTGAGGGCGTCGTTGATCGCTTGCACGAGGTTCATCTGAGCCACGTCCGCTACCCTCCGCTTCCAGTCGTCCGCTGCGCCTTCAGATGCGCCGGCACGGCGGCATAAACGTTCTCGAAGATCGTCCCCGGCGAAGGCGCGCCGGCCTTTTCGGCGGCCGCGATTGCCGCGTCGAGCTCGACGCCGACCTCTTGCGCGATCGACTCGTGCGCGCCGAGCTCGATCGACCTCTCGCGCGCGAGCACCCGGCGAAGGCGCGTCAGCGGATCGTCGTCGCCGAGATCGAGCACGTCGCCGCTCGCGAGCGCACCGTCCTCGAGGGTCGCAAGGCGCGAGAGCACCGGCGAGACGACCTCCACGAGCGTCGCGCCCTTCCCTTCCTTCGCACGTGCGAGCGCGGCCTTCACGACCGCGAGCACGGCGAGCGCATCGGCGCCGTCGACGCGCGCGCTCGCGAGCCCGTAGGCGACGGCGCGATCGGCGATGCGCTTCTCCGGCTTCGCGCGGCAGACGAAGACCACCGGCGCCTTGAAGACGCCCGCGAAGTTGAGCGCATTGTGGAAGTCGCCGCCTTCGACGACCTCTGCTCCGAACAGTGCAAGCGCCGCGACGTCGTCTTTCCTGATCTTCGCCGCCCAGGCTGCGCCGACCGCCTGCGGGAGATGCGCGCCGATGACGCCGCTCGGCGGGACGACGTTGAACTTGCGCGCAGGCGCATGATCCGGCGCGGCATGGCCCTTCGCCGGATCTTCGGCCGAGCCGAACGCGTGATGCACGTAGGCGCCCAGCGGCAGCCCGCGCGCGAGCGCGGCGTACCATTCGCGCGCGCCCGGAAAGACCCAGTCGGTCTCGCGCATCGCGAGCACGGCGCCGACGACGGCCGCTTCCTCTCCGATGCTCGACGTGTGGAAGCCGATACGCTCGGATCGCTGGAGGGCGACCATCCGGGCAGAGACCGCGCGGGCGCGGACCATGTGCCGCAACAGTGCAGCTCCGAGCTCCAGCGCGCCGCGGAACGCAGCCTCGACGCGGTCGTCGCGCACGGCCCGCACGAGATCCTCCGGGGACGCGAGTGACGCGGGAGGCGCGGCGGGCGACGGATCCGGCGGCGCGGGCTGCATGGGC
Organism: Pseudomonadota bacterium; assembly: GCA_023402175.1. Lineage (GTDB taxonomy): Bacteria > Myxococcota_A > Polyangia > Polyangiales > Polyangiaceae > Labilithrix. The sequence goes on from JAEXCN010000147.1 coordinate 14,884, forward strand.
CGCGGACAGTAGCACGATCGCCCTGGGTACCAGCCTCATCGGTAGCTCGGAACGCACGTGCTAGATCTGGCCCGCGTCACGCAGGCCTTCGTTCTCGCCTCGCCGGCGGGCGTGAAGGCGCCCGAGGGCAGCGGCCGAGCGACGAAGACAGGTCGAAAGCGTTTCAGGACTGGCCTTTCCGAGACGCGTATGGGTAAGATCCCCGCATGGCGCGTCGCGCCTTCCTGCCCACCATTCCTCCTCCGTCGGGACCGCCGCCGGCAACGCCTTCTCCCCAGTCGCAGCAGGGGCGAACGCAGCCCCCAGCGTCGACCACTTCGCGAGCGAGCGTTCCTCCGCCTTCAACGCGGGGTAGCATGCCTCCGCCTTCGACGCGGACCAGCATCCCACCCGCGTCGATGGGAGACGGCCGTCTGTCTGCGCCTCCGGGCATGGACGGCGTACCGATGCACGCGGTCACGCAGCTGCTCGATCGGCTCGCCGCCGCGGACGAGGCTCAGTTCCTCGTGACGTGGACCGAGCAGATGCTGAGCGGTCGCGCTCGGCTCGATCCTGCGCTGGCCGTGCGGCTCCTCCGCGCGTACCGCGAGACGGGTCGCGTCGATCGCGCTCGCGAGCTCGCCGCGTCGCTTCCGAGCTCGCCGTCGTCGTGGAACCCGCTCGACACGGCGCGCCTCGCGATCGAACGCGCGATCCTCTGCACGATCGACGGTCGCGCCGATCACGCCGAGGCCGAGCTCCGGCAGGCGTCGCGTGCGCTCGCCGTCGCTTCGCGAGGCACTGGCCTTCGCGAGCAGCTCGACATGCACCTGACGAGCGCGCAGCTCGAGCTCCGGCTCAACCGCGTTCAGCAGGCGCAGGCGGCGCTCCGCCTCGCGGAGCACGTCGCCGAGCGGCTCGAGGACGGAGCCTGGCGCGTCGCCGTGTCGATGTCGCTCGGTCACCTCGCGATGCGTCTCGCCGATCCGCGCACGGCGGCGAAGCACTATTCGACCGCCCTCCAGCGATCGGCCGCGCGCGGCCTCGCGGGAATGCGAGCCCACGGCAATCTCGCGATCGCCCTTGGCTCGATCGGTCAGTTCGACGAGGCCCGCAACAACGCGGCAACCGCTTGCCAGATCGCCGGCGAGATCGCCGCCGGATGGCGTCACGCGGACGCGTACGACGTGCTCGCGATCGTCGAGATCGCCTCGGATCGTCCCGTCGCCGCGCTCCAGGCGCTCGACGACGCGCACGCTGCGCTGGGCGAGCTCGAACAGCCGACGCTCCGCTACCAGCTCGCGGGGCACCGCACGCTCGCTCTGGCGATGCTCGGCCGCGCGCAGGCGGCGAAGCAGTGGCTCACGAAGACGGACAAGCTCCGCTCCGAGCTCTTCCAGGTCGACGCGATCGACGAGCAGGACCTCGTCGCGACGCGCTCGCGCACGCTCGAAGCGTGCGGGCAGCACAAGGACGCGCTCGACGCGGCCGTTCCGCATGCCGAGCGCTTGCCGGACGCCTTCGTCACGGGCTCCTTGAACCTCGTCATCGCGCGCTGCTCGCTGTCGCTCGGCGATCAGGAGACCGCCCGCGTCGCCGTCGAGCGCGCGGCGCTGTCGGGCGATCGCCACGGCTGGGTGTTCCCGGACCGGCAGGCGAGCGCCACGCTCTGGCAGATGGCGCTGAAGAGCGGCGACAGCCGCGTGGTCCGCTACGCCGAGAAGATCCTCGCGGTCCTCACGAACGGCGTCGCGCCACCGAGCATTCCGCCGCCGTCGCGCGGGGCGAGCATCCCGCCGCCGCGCGGCTCGTTCCCGAGCATTCCCCCGCCCTCGCGCGGCTCGTTCCCGAGCCTGCCGGCGATGGCCGCACCCGGCTACGGCGCGGACGACTCCTCCGAGTTCGACATGCTGCCCGAGGGCGAGACGCTCATCTACGTGACGACGCCGCAGGGCGTGACGCGTGTTCGATCGTCCGAGATGGCTCAGGCCACCGAGGGCTCGACGCTCATCGTCGACACGATCACGCACCAGCTCCGCATCGAGGGTCGCGAGGTGTCGCTCGAGCGCCGCCGCGCGCTCGAACCGCTCGTCGTCCAGCTCCTTCGCCGCGCACGCGAAGGCCTCTCCGCCGAGGAGATCCTCCGTGCTGCGGGCGGCCCCGGTCCCGAGTCGGCCGATGCCGAGCACCGCGTCCGCGTGCTCATCTCGCGCGTCCGCGATCTGCTCGGCGATCCTTCCGCGATCGAGCGCGTCCGCGATGCGGGCGAGCACGGAAAGACGCGTTACCGGCTGTCGCCCGGCGTGAACTTCGCGCTGATCGAGCCGCTCTACACGTCCTGACGACGCCGGAGCCAGCTCGGGAGAACGGCCGTGAGCGGCAAGACCCGCTCGCGGCGGCCCTCCTCCTCGAGGTGGCGGACGCGCGCCTTCAGCGTGTCTTCGAGCGTGATCTCACCGACGATCTCGCGCGAGCCCGCGTGCGCGACGACCGGCAGCCGCGTGCGGCCCGTGCGCGCCATCCGCGTGACCGTGGCGCTGAGCGGCTCGCCGCAATCCGCGACGACGGCGGGACGCGCAAGGTCTCCGAGCGTCGCCGCTTTCGGCACCTCCTGCGGGCCCGAAGTATCGAGCGAATAGCCGAGCATCCAGGCTTCGAGGTTCGAGCGCGTGACCACACCGACCAGGCTGCGCGCTTCGTCCACGACGTAGAACAGGCGGCGGACGTGATGCTCGCCGGCGAGTGACGTGAGCAGCTCGGCGCGCGTCAGCGACGCGGGCAGCACGACGACGTCCGTTCGCATTACCTCTCGTGCGAACAGGATGTCGAGCGGATCGGTCGCGTACTCGCGGCTGAGATGGAATCCGCGGCGGCTGACCTTCTCGGTGAGGATCGAGCGCTTGAGGATGAGCGAGGTGAACGCGTGGGCGATGGGCACTGCGAGCAGCAGGGGAAGCGCCATCTCCCAGTCGTGGGTGAGCTCGAGGGCGAACACGATCCCCGTGAGGGGCGCGCGCATCGTGCCGCCGAGGATCGCCGCCATGCTGACGAGCGGCCAGAAGCCGGAGCCCATCCCAGGCAAGACGCCTTGCTCGAGCGCGCCGAGCGATGCCCCGAGGATGAGCAGCGGCGCGAGGACGCCGCCCGAGGTCCCCGACCCGAGCGAGACGATCCAGATGAGCGCCTTGACGATCATCAGGGCGATGAGGACACGCCCGATCAGCTCGCCGCGGAGCACCGCCGCGATGACGTCGTATCCGACGCCGAGCGCCCGCGGCTCGACGAGGCCGCCGATGCCGACGGCGAGCCCGCCGATCGCCGGCCACCACATCCAGTGGATCGGCAGCTTCTGGAACAGGTCCTCGAAGAAGTAGACGCCCTTCGTGAGCAGGCCCGAGAGCGCTCCGGCCGCGAGCCCCGAGACGGCGCATGCGACGGCGAGACGCCAGCTCGCGTGCGGTGAGTGCGTCGCGATCGGGAAGAGCGGTCCTTCGCCGAGCAGCATCGGCCGGACGCAGGCCGCCGCCGCGCTCGCGATGGCGACCGGGACGAAGCTCCGAGGCTTCCACTCGAAGAGGAGCAGCTCGACGGCAAGAAGCGTGGCCGCGATCGGAGACGCGAACGTCGCGCTCATTCCCGCGGCCGCTCCGGCGACGAGGAGCGTCTTGCGCTCTGCGCTCGTGAACGAGAACAGCTGCGCGACGAGCGAGCCGAACGCTCCGCCGGTCATGATGATCGGGCCTTCGGCTCCGAAAGGGCCGCCCGAGCCGATCGAGATCGCGCTCGAGAGCGGCTTCAGCAGCGCGAGCCGCGGCTGGACGCGGCTGCCTCCCACGAGGATGGCCTCGATCGCCTCCGGGATCCCGTGACCGCGGATCTTGTCCGAGCCCCAGCGCGCGAGAGCGCCGATGATCAGCCCTCCGACCACGGGGACGAGGATGACGAGTGCGCCGAGATGATGCTGCGCGGGGCTCGCGTCGCCGAAGCTGAGACGCTGGAAGAAGAACAGGTTCGTGAACAGCGCGATCAGCCGAAGAAGCGCCAGCGCGACGAACGCCGCGAGCACACCGATGGCGCCCGCGAGCAGCGAGATCGGAACGACCCGCGGCGTGACCGTGAAATCGCCGAGATGGTCGAGCGCAGAATGCCGCTTCGTGCTCATTGCTCCCCTCCTCGCGCGCGCGTCGGTCGACGATCGCCGACGAGCATCGCCATGGCTCCCATCAGCGCCGGCGCCATCGAACGGAGCTCGGTCCGGTGCGCGAACGCGAGCTGCTCGAGGAGCTTCTTCCCGCGCGGGGTGATCTCCACGAGGACCACGCGCCGGTCCTCTTCGCTCGTCCGCTTCCGCACGAGGCCGTTTTCGGCGCAGCGCCGCACGAGCTCGACGACGCTGTGATGCTGGAGCTGCAGGCGCTCGGCGATGCGCTTGACCGTCGGCGTCTCGCCGTCGGGAAGACCACGGACCGCGAGCAAGAGCTGATGCTGCTGAGGCTCGAGGCCCACGGCCCGCGCGCTCGCTTCGCTGAAGTTCAAGAAGCGACGGATCCGGTAGCGGATCTCCGACAGCGCGCGGTAGTCGAGCTCCTCGATGTCCCCTGGCACCGTCAGGATCTAGCGCGGACAATATATCGTGTCCCGATACATTTTGCCCGAAGAGCGCCCGGCGTCATTGCCGCCGGGCACTCTTCACATCGCGCGGCCGTGCGCCGCCGTCACGGCGTCGCTGCTGCCGTCAGCGTTTGTCGACGGGCTTCGACTCGCCGTCGCTGCTCCGTGCCTTCGACTGCGCTTCCTGCTTGCTCGCAGGACGATCGGCCTTCTCCTTCGGCTCGGGGACACCGAGGCCGACCCGCGCGCCCTTTTCCTCGCGCGACGACGTCGCCGTCGAATCCACCTTCTTCTGGATGTCCTCCGCCTTCACGAGGTGGTCGGCCACGGTGCGGCGCATCTCGGTCAGCATCGA
>JAEXCN010000407.1 GCA_023402175.1 Pseudomonadota bacterium
ATCCTCGAGCGTATCGAAGAAGGCCTCCAGCGTCACCGCGCGCTCGAGCCCGCCGAGGACGAAGCGCTGCTCACGCGCGGCGACCGCGACCTCGACTCGTGGATGGACGAGATGAGGATGCTCGGCACGGCCGACGCTTACGGCTACCGCACGATCGCGATCCCGCGCGAGAGGCTCTGGGCCGTGCTCGAGAACCCGGGAGCGGAGCCCTCGGCGAGGGAAGGCGCCGCGCTCGCGCTGCGCGCGCGCCTCGACGACGACGAGCGCGAACGGCTCGTGTCGATTGGTCAGAAGACGGCATCGCCCCGCCTCCGCGTGTCGATCGACGCCGTCGCGCGCGCGCCCGACACGACACGACTCCGGATCGCCCTCGAAGAATCGGAAAGCGAGGACGTCTGCGAGGCGTACGATCCGGCGGCAAGGCATGGCGCGGCGGCGACGGCAGCTCGGGCGCGCTCGCGCGATTGAGATCCGGACGAGAGCGCATGGGCGTATATTCGAGGAATGCTGCGGCCTCTTCCTCGATTCGCGCTCGTCGGAGTCCTGACGCTCACGACAGGATGGCTGGCGTGCGTGGGCGACGACCCGGGAGAGCAGCCCGTCGGGGACGGCAACCGCACCGTCGGCGATCGCCTCGGCCCGTGCTTCCCCGACGGGAAGTGCAAGGAGGGCCTCGTCTGCCGCGACGGAGAAATCTGCCTCGCACCCGACGAGCCGAAGCCGACGACGGACGCGGGCGGCTCGCAGACCGACGGCGGTGGCGATGGGTCCGCGGCGCCCGACTCGGGAAACGACAGCGACGGGGCCTGCACTGTGTCCCCACTCACGGCGAAGCCAGGTCCCGGTTGCGGCGACACATCGTGCAACCTAGGAGAGGCATGCTGCGGTGCTGGGGCCGCCCTGAGGTGTGGCCCGGACGACGCCGCGAATTGCCCGGACACGACGCCGAAGTGGGCGTGCGACACGAATTCCGACTGCGGGAACTTGGCGTGCTGCTTCGTCGGAAAAGAGGGAACCGGATCGACGTGCACTTCGGCGCTGAGCGAAGCGACGAGCTCCTGCGTCCCTCCGAACACGTGTCAGACCACCGGCGGAACGCCTGGATGCACCGACGACACGCAGTGCAGCGGGAAGAAGTGCCGTCCGACGGAGATGAAGACCAAGCTCGGCTTCAGCACGATCGTCATGGCGTGCAGGTGAGCGACGCGCGCCGTCACCTCGGGCCGAGCGACGCGATCCGTTCGACGACGTCGCCGACCGTCCTTCCCGACGTGTCGATCGCGGCGTCGGCCTGCTCGTAGAGCGGCGTCCGCGACGCGAGCAGCTGCCGGAGCTCGTTCATCGCGCGCGGACGCCCGCGCATCGGACGGACGTCGCCCTGCGCGACGACGCGATCCCAGTGCTCGCGCGGCGTGGCCTTCAGCCAGATGGTCCGCGCGCGGCTGCGGAGAAGCCCCCATGTTTCGGGATCGGTGACGATCGATCCGCCCGTGGCGATCACTGCGGGCTTGCCCGATTCGAGGATGCGCCGGAGGACGTCGCGCTCCATGTGCCGGTAATACGCCTCGCCGTGGATCTCGAAGATCGTCGCGAGCGTCATCTGCGCTTCGCGAACGATCGCCTCGTCGAGCTCGACGAACGCGACACCGAGACGATCGGCGACCGCCTTGCCGATCGAGCTCTTCCCGGCGCCGCGCAAGCCGACCAGCGCGATCACGCCCGGCCTCGTGATACTCGCGGAGCGCGGACGTGACGCCTGCGCGAGCAGCTCCGCGCCCGTCGTGCCGAGCGCCTCGGCGACGTCCTCGAGGCGCGCGACGGAGATGTTCCCCTCCCCGGCTTCGAGCTGGACGAGGAAGCGCTCGCTGACGCCGGCGAGCTTTGCGAACGCGCGCAGCGTGAGGCCGCGCTCGGTGCGCAGCGCACGTACGGCCGAGCCGAGCCCCTCGAGGAGCTTCGCGCGCCGATCGCCGGCGGCCTTCGCCGCCCGCTGCCGCACACCGGCGGGCCTTACTGCACTATACTGCGTTACCGCCACGGTGCATGCACTATACTACTTGCTCGGGCCGTTGTCCCGTCGTAGACCGTGATCACGATGGCCGAGACGAACACTTCCCACGAGCCCGTCCGTTTCGAGACGCACCCGGATCGCTACGTCCACTGGAAGCTCGATTTCCCCGCCGAGCACGGCGGCAAAGTCGCGCGCCTCGTGATGGACGTGAAGGAAGACCGCGGGATGCGCCCGGGCTACCCGCTCAAGCTCAATTCGTACGATCTCGGCGTCGACATCGAGCTCGCCGATGCGCTCCAGCGCGTTCGCTTCGAGCACCCCGAGGTGCGTGCGCTGCTCGTCACGAGCTCGAAGGATCGCATCTTCTGCTCGGGCGCGAACATCTACATGCTCGGCAGCTCGACGCACGGATTCAAGGTGAACTTCTGCAAGTTCACGAACGAGACGCGCCTCTACATCGAAGAGATGAGCGCGGAGAGCGGCATTCCGACCCTCGCGTCGCTGAACGGCACGGCATCGGGCGGCGGCTACGAGCTCGCCATCGCGTGCGACGAGATCGTCCTCGCCGACGACGGCTCGAGCGCGGTCAGCTTTCCCGAGGCGCCGCTCCTGGCCGTGCTCCCCGGCACCGGGGGGCTCACACGCCTCGTCGACAAGCGAAAGATCCGCCGCGACCTCGCCGATGCGTTCTCCACGATCGCCGAGGGCGTGCGCGGCAAGCGCGCGGTCGAGTGGGGCCTCGTCGACGAGGCGCCGCCGAAGGCGAAGCTCGAAGAAGTGACCAAGCGCCGGCTCGAAGGCCTCGTCGCGCGCGGCGCGCGGAAGCCGTTCCCGGCCGTGAAGCTCCCTGCGATCGAGCGTAGGGAGCGAAGCGACCGGAGCGAGGACCAGGGAGAGGCGAAGCGCAGCCCGGAGAAGATCGAGTACCAGTACGTCAGCCTCGAGCTGAATCCGAAGACCCGCACCGCGCGCCTCGTCGTGAAGGCGCCGTCGAGCAAGCAGCCCGAGACGCCCGAGGAGCTCGCGAAGGCGGGCGCGTCGGCATGGGCCATCCAGGCCTTCCGTGAGCTCGACGACGCGCTCCTCGAGCTTCGCTTCAACCAGCCGACGATCGGCGTCGTCTCCGTCGAGACGAGCGGCGACGCGCAGGCGGTCCTCGCCGTCGACGCAATGCTCGCCAAGCACAAGGACGACGGTCTCGTCCGCGAGGTCACGCTCCTCATGAAGCGCGTCCTCAAGCGGATGGACCTCACGGCGAAGAGCTTCTTCGCGCTCGTGACGCCGGGCTCCTGCTTCGTCGGCAGCCTCCTCGAGCTCGGGCTCGCGTCCGATCGCATCTACATGAAGGACAGCGAGGACGAGGAGGTCACCGTCGCGACCTCGCCGATGAACGCCGGAGCGCTCCCGATGGCGAACGGCCTCTCGCGCCTCCAAACGCGCTTTCTCAAGGAGCCGGAGCGCGTCTCGCGCGTGCTCGAGGCCGGTGCGCTCGGAACCCGCGACGCCGTGAAGGCGGGCCTCGTGACGTTCGCCCCCGACGACATCGACTGGGACGACGAGATCCGCATCGCGTTCGAGGAGCGCGCGGCGATGTCACCGGACGCGATGACGGGCATGGAAGCATCGCTCCGTTTCGCCGGCCCCGAGACGATGGAGACGAAGATCTTCGGCCGCCTGTCGGCCTGGCAGAACTGGATCTTCCAGCGCCCGAACGCCGTCGGCGACAGGGGCGCGCTGACTTTGTACGGCAAGCCCGAGCGGCCGGAGTTCAACTGGCAGCGGACTTGATGCGTTCGATGGGCTCCGCCCCTCGAGCTCCCCGCCCCTTCAGCGAGTAGGAAGAAAAGAGATGTCCTCTGTCGTCAACGACACCAAGATCCCGAACAACGTCGATCTCTCGAGCGACAAGCGGCTCCAGCGCGCGCTCGAGGCATGGCAGCCGAACTTCCTCTCGTGGTGGAACGAGATGGGCCCCTTCGGCTTCCAGAAGGACGACGTCTTCCTCCGCACGGCGATCAGCGTCACGAGCGACGGCTGGGCGCACTTCGACTACGTGAAGATGCCCGACTATCGCTGGGGCATCTTCCTCGCCGACCCCGTCGCCGATCGGAAGATCGGCTTCGGCGATCACTACGGCGAGCCCGTGTGGAAGGAAGTGCCGGGTGAGCACCGCAACGCTCTCCGCCGCATCATCGTCACGCAGGGCGACACCGAGCCGGCGAGCGTCGAGCAGCAGCGCCTGCTCGGCCACTCGTGCCCGAGCGTCTACGACCTCCGGAACCTGTTCCAGGTCAACGTCGAGGAAGGCCGCCACCTGTGGGCGATGGTCTATCTCCTCCACACGTACTTCGGCCGCGACGGTCGCGAGGAGGCCGAGGCGCTCCTCCAACGCCGCTCGGGCGATCCGGACAAGCCACGCATCCTCGGCGCGTTCAACGAGCCGTGCACCGACTGGCTCTCCTTCTTCATGTTCACGTTCTTCACCGACCGTGACGGCAAGTTCCAGCTCCTCGCCCTCGCCGAGAGCGCGTTCGATCCGCTGTCGCGCACGACGCGCTTCATGCTGACCGAGGAAGCGCATCACATGTTCGTCGGCGAGACGGGCGTGCTGCGCGTCGTCGACCGCACCGCGCAGCAGATGGCCGAGAAGAAGCTCGACAACATCGATCAGGTCCGCGCCGCGGGCCTCATCGATCTGCCGACGATGCAGAAGTACCTGAACCTCTGGTACTCGCTCTCGCTCGATCTGTTCGGCGGCGAGATCAGCTCGAACGCCGCCACCTACTTCGCGACCGGCATGAAGGGCCGCGCGAAGGAGGAGCAGTTCGAGGACCACAAGGCGCTCGAGGGCGTCTACGCGATGGACGTGATCAAGGACGGCAAGCTCGCACGCGAGGACGTCGCGATGCGCAACGCGATGAACGAAGTCCTTCGCGACGCGTACGTCGAGGACTGCCAGCGCGGCGTCGACAAGTGGAACCGCGCGATCGCGGCGCATGGCATCCCGTTCGAGCTGAAGCTCCCGAGCCGGCGCTTCCACCGCCACATCGGCATCTACTCCGGCCTCCACTTCGATCCGACGGGCAACGTCCTCACGAAGGAGCAGTTCGACGCGCAGCGCGAGCAGTGGCTGCCGTCGGATGCGGACAAGCAATACGTCCAGAGCCTCATGCAGAAGCCGGTCTACGACCCGAAGCAGATGGCCAACTGGATCGGCGCGCCGAAGCAGGGCATCAAGGGCCGAGCTGTCGACTTCGAGTACGTGCGCCGCGAGGCGTGACCCGCCCTCTCGCGAGCCCCGTCTACGGCCGAGCCTCCTTGCTCGCGCGGTCGTGTTTCGAGGCTCGCGCTCGCGGTTCGAACGCATCGCGGTGACGCGCGCGTCACGATCGCGGAGTGTGAATCGCGGTTGGCGGACGTCGCGCGCTACGGCGGCCGATCCTCGCTCGCTCGACCGACTGGAACGCGGCTCGCACCGGGCGGCAGCCGGAGGAAGACCCATGGCTGCTGTCGGTACTCGTCACAGGCTCTCCGGGATCACCTGGGTTGCGATCGTGCTCACCGTGATCGGAGCCCTCAACTGGGGTCTCGTCGGGCTCTTCGGCTTCAATCTGGTCGCCGCGATCTTCGGGGCGATGTCGCCGGTCAGCCGCATCATCTACGTGCTCGTGGCGCTCGCGGGCATCTACCTGATCATCGACACCGCACGCCTGCGTGAAGAGACGGGCGGTCGCCGGCCCGCGACCGTGCCCTGATCGTTCCCAGGCCGTTCGGCGAACACGGGAGAGACGCGCAACCGCTCGGCGACGAGCGGCGCATGGAAGTCTGTCCGCGCGACGGGCTCGCTCCATCGAGCTCGTCGCGAGCTCCGAATGGTCTCGTGATTGCAGCCGAGGCGGGCCATGCGCTTCGCCTCGTCGTTCACGAAGGCTCTCGTCGTCGCGGGCGTTTACGTCGCCGCATGCAGCCCGGCGGACACCGAGCCGATCGCGACGCGGAGCGATGCGATCCTGAGCAACGTGGCCGAGATCCTCGACTTCAATTTCGAAGGCGAAGTCCTCGCCGACGACAGCATCACCACGCGCAGATCGATCGTGAGGCAGGTCCTCTACGCGCAGGGGATCCTGAGGACCGCGAACGACGCGAGCGGAAAGGTCGGCAACGTCGACATCCCGACCGTGACCGAGACCAAGGTGACCGAGGACAAGAAGCGCGTTCGGTACAAGGCGACGCTGCCCGTTGCGTGGCCGCCCAAGCTCCGGAAGCCTTCGACCTACGACCTTCAGCTCCCGCGCGACGCGACGACGCTCGTCCGCTTCAATCAGAAGTACGACGGCCGCTGCGGACAGGACGAGCACGGACAGGAGTACTTCTGGCACGACTGGAACCCGCATGCGCCGAAGTGCGTCGTCGATCCTTCCGACGTCATCCGCGTGCAGGCAACGGTCTCTCCTCACGTGCAGACGAACGGCAAATACCCCGAGTACGACAAGATCTGGGAGGACGGTCGCTTGGACGTCGTCGCGATGTTCGGCGTCATCGAGTCGAACGACGCGAACGACTACGGCTACACCGAGGCGCAGCACTTCGTCGACTGGGTGAGCAAGGAGCTCGCCGACGTGCACGTCGAGCAGCATCGGATGAGCCGGTCGATCCTCGCCGACACCACGATCACCGGGAAGGCCACCGTCGGTGGGCAGGCTCGCGACGTGAAGGTCGACGTCTTCGTCATCGGGCACATCGCCCTGGCCGGCCCCGACTTCGACGCGCGCTACGATCCACTGACCGAAAAAGCCGACCTCGTCCTCTACAACGGCCACGCGCAGCTCGGGGCGAACACGAATGCGCTCGGACGCAAGGGCAAGGTGCTGCCGGGCAAGTACCAGGTGTTCCTCTTGAACGGCTGCGAGTCGTTCGCGCTCATCGACGACACGATGACCGAGCGCCGCCGCGAGGCGAACGGCCCGAGCGATCCCGAGGGAACGAAGTTCCTCGACGTGATCACCAACGCAAAGCCCGGTTACGCGAACAACCTCGCGAACATCTCCTATCTCGTCGTGAAGGCCGCGCTCCTCGCAGACACACCGATCAGCTACTCGCGGCTGATCAGCAGGATGCCCGAGAGCCACGTCGTCGTCGTCTGGGGCGAGGAGGACAACGCGTTCCATCCGCCGGATTCATTCCGGCACCTGCCCATCGTCTTCCAGCAGCAGCCATTCGCCCTGTCGTTCTGACCTGACGGCGCGAGTCTGCCGAGCATCGCCGCCTCGGACACGTCTTTGCAGCGACCGACACCGACCTTAAAGTGCCTCGCATGCAGCCCGAAGCGCCCGAAGCGCGAGCATCAGCCGAGCCGCGGCGCGCGTCGAAGGTCGACGCGCCGATCGCCGCCGGTCCGGTCGTGCTCTTCGATGGCGTCTGCAACCTCTGCAACGGGACGGTGCAGCTCATCCTCGACCATGAGCGCACGCCGAGCCTCCGCTTCGCGGCGCTCCAATCCGACGTCGCGAAGGAACTCCTCGCGCAGGCCTTCGACGCCGAAGAGGTGACGCGGCTCGTTCGAGGATCGAACGGCGAAGGCGATCCCGACTCGGTGGTGCTGATCGAAGGCGGCCGCGGGTACACCCGCTCGACGGCGGCTCTTCGGATCCTCCGTCATCTGCGCGCGCCGTACCGCTGGCTGTCGGTGCTCGTCGTCGTGCCGCGCGCCGTGCGGGACGCCGTGTATCGGTGGATCGGCCGTAACCGGTACCGCTGGTTCGGCAAGGCGGAGGCGTGTCGAGTCCCCACGCCCGAGCTCCGCGCGCGCTTCCTCGCCTGACAAGTCCATGGACCACCCGTTGCAGGACCAGCGCTCGAGGAACGACGTCGAGACAGCGCCCCACGCACTCGTGGGGATCGAGACAGCGCCGCACGTATTCGTGGGGGAATCGCGACGGCGCTCCGCGTAGTACCTCGTGGGGATCGAGACAGACGCCGGCAATAGAGAGCGAACGCGCACCATGGAGATGACGTCGATGTTCACGCGAGCTCGCTTGGATGCTCCCTTCTGGGCGTTCCTCCTGATCGGCCTGCTCTCGGCCGGAAGCCTCGGGTGTTTCGGTTTCGCTGCAGCCGCGCAAGCGAGCCGGAGCTCGGACGCGGAGATCCTCACGACGGACAACTGCCCGCCGCCGGCCGATCTCTGAACCATCGCGTGCGCGCTCTCTCCATCCTCTGGAGCGCGCGCGATCCACGTGGTGGGGAGCTTTCGAATCGGCGTACTCGGCACACACGACGGCGGCGGGTCTGCCGTTTCCGCTCCGAGCGGAGCTGCGGTCGTGTTGCGCGCGCCATGCCCGGGCTCGAAGACTCCGCCTCGTTCGGCTAGAACTCCGTCATGAGCCAGGCCCTGAACGGCGCAGGCCCCGGTGCTGAGATCACGCGCACGGGTGACCCCGATTACGACTTCCGCGGGGCCTGCTTCGACCTCGACAAGCCCGAGGACCGCGAGATCGTCCGCTTCATCCTCTCGCAGGCGCTCTTCGGCGAGGCCACGGGCGTCTACTGCGGCAAGTCGCTCTACGCGGCCGGATCGCTCGAAGCGGCACGCTTCTACGTGCGGCAGGCCAAGCAAGAGCTCGCGCACCTGCAGCTCTTCGCGGACATCTTCCGTGCGCTCGACATGAAGCCGATGCCGGCGCACTGGGTCGTGAAGCTGCTGTCGGCCCACAACAACTACTACCCGCTGAAGGTGCTCATGGAGCACGCGATCGGCGAAGGCATGGTCCTCGACATCTTCAAGGACCTCCTGCTCCAGACGCTGCCCGACTCCGATCCACGCGTGCCCCTCATCAAGAAGAAGCTCCGTCTCGTCTGCCGCGAGGAGGAGGAGCACATCGCGTGGGGTGAGAAGGAGACGCGGCGCTTGCTCACCGAGAAGCCGTGGCTGAAGACGCCATACTTCGGGCTTCTCGAGCTGCAGATGAGCGTGTTGCCGCTACTCGTCCGCGCGTTCGAGAAGCGCGCCGGCGATCATCCGGTGCTCGCACATCTCCCCGGCTTCCTCGCGCACGTGCAACGGCGCGTCTACGAGCAGGGCAAGGCGCTCGGCTTCGTTCCCGACGACCGCCCGAGCGCTGCGAAGCGCACGGCCGCGATGGCATTCGGGCTCGCGGTCTTCGCGCGCAGTCAGTTCGCGCGAAGCGAGTCGCGGCTCGAGAAGATCTACATCGAAGAGCTCGGGCTCGGCTGATCGGCGTTCGTGCGCGCGCGGCACGAGCTCGTTCGGGCGACAAATTCAGCGTGACAAAGGGCCGCGTGTCCCCCGTTCGAAGGCCTTGAAGACGAAGGGCATGCGGGCGAAATTGCTCGCCGCGAGGATCTTCCTTCCTCGAGACGGAGAGACCATGACGCGCAACATCTTCATCTTCGGATTCGCGGCGGGCATCGTCGGCCTCGTCGTCGCTTGCTCGGGCGGCGGGGACAGCTCCTCGTCGGGCGGCGCGAACAACGGCAACTCCAGCGGGACGTCGGGCTCGCCCGGAACGTCGTCGGGCTCGTCGGGCTCGTCGTCGAATGACTCGAAGTTCAAGACGTGCCCGAGCACGACAGGCACGACGTGCACGGAAGCCGAGATGAAGCCGTACACGGATTGCCTTCTGCAGAAGTGCGATGCGGAGTACGCGAAGTGCTACGGCGCCGACTTCAAGAACGGAAGCTTCAGTGGGGCGTGCGGCACGTGGATGACGTGCGTCCAGAAATGCGCCTGCGGCGACACGCAGTGCATTCTCAAGTGCGAGCCCGACGAGGCGTGCCAGACGTGCGTCACGAGCAGCGCGATCGACACCTGCGGCGACAGCTGCACCGAGCCCGCGTGCTCGGCGAATGGTACCCCGGACGACGACGCCAAGACGTGCGCCGACCTCGAGGCGTGCTGCGACGGCATGACGGACGCCGGCAAGAAGCAGGCTTGCGAGGCCGTCGTCGGCAAGGGCGACGACGCGCAGTGCGGCAGCGCCTATACCGGCTTCAAGGGCTCCGCCGACTGCCCCTGAGCACGCGCGCGAAGGAGCGCCTCGCGAGAGCGAACGCTCAGCGCGGCGAGCCCATCACGAGAACGCATCGGCCGTCCTGACAGGCGGCCGTCTTGTTCATGCACGGGTCGGCGAAGCACGCGACGTTGCCGCTCCCGGCGCACTGGGGCTGCTTCTCGTCTTTCCCGTAGACGCGACAGACGCACGGAGCTTCCTGGCAGTACGAAGACCACGTCGCGCAGTCCGCGTCGGCCTTGCACGCGGCCGCCGCCGTGCCGGTGGTCGTCCCTGTCGAAGGCGCCGCGCTGGCGCTCGGCGCAGCCGTCACGGCGCTCGTGCTCGTCGGCGCAGCCGCGCCGGCGTCGATGCGCCCGCGGTCGGCGTCCTCTGCCGGGCTGCTCGGCCGGCTCGGATTGCACGCGGCGGCGCCGAGAAGGACCGCAACGCCGAAGATTCTTTGTGGAGCCGAGGGGGATCGAACCCCTGACCTCATCCATGCCATGGATGCGCTCTCCCAGCTGAGCTACGGCCCCGAAAGGTTCACGGTGTTTACAGCGGGTCGGCCCCACTGTCCAGCGCTCTCGCGCACGCTCATCATCGATCGCACTCCGACGCTCAGCCGCTCGCCTTGATCCCGAGCCGCCGCATCATCTTCTGCAGCCCGAACCGTGAGATCCCGAGGACCTCCGCGGCCCGCGTCTGGTTGCCGTGCGTCTTCTGGAGCGCTTCACGGACGAGCTGAGCCTCGAGCGCGTCGACCCGCGCTCTGAGCCCGAGCCCAGCGTCGCGCGCCGCCGCGGGGCCACCTCGGGCCACCTCTTCCGAGAGCTCGGCGGCGTCGATACGGTCGTCGGCCAGGACGAGCGCGCGCCGCACTTCGTTCTCGAGCTGCCGCACGTTGCCTGGCCACGGAAAGGCGATGAGGCGTTCCATCGCAGCGCGCGTGACTTTCACCTTTCGTCCGGCGCTGTGCTTCTCGACGAACCGGCTCACGAGCAGCGGGATGTCCTCGCGCCGCTCGCGCAGCGGAGGCACGCGGATGCTCACGACGTTGAGGCGATAGAACAGGTCCTCGCGGAACGTCCCGGCGGCGACCATGGCATCGAGATCGCGGTGCGTCGCGCCGATGATGCGGACGTTCACCTTCCGCGATCGCTCGCCGCCGACCGGCCGCACCTCTCCGTCCTGGAGCACGCGCAGGAGCTTCGTCTGCATCGAGAGCGGCATCTCGCCGATCTCGTCGAGGAAGAGCGTCCCGCCGTCGGCCACGTCGAAGAGGCCCGCACGGGTCGCCGATGCGCCGGTGAATGCGCCGCGGACGTGCCCGAACAACGTCGACTCGAGCAGCGTCTCCGGGACCGAGCCGCAGTTCTCGCTCACGAACGGACGCGCGCTCCGCGAGCCGTTGCGGTGGATCGCGCGAGCGACGAGCTCCTTGCCCGTACCCGATTCACCGGCGAGCAGCACGGGGACCTCGCTCGTCGTCACGCGATCGACGAGCCTCAGCATCGCGCGCATCGGCTCGCTCCGCCCTGCGATCTCGTCGTACCGGAAGCGCGTCTCGCTTCCGGCGCTCGCCAGCTCCGCTCGAACGTTCGCGAGCTCTGCTTCGCGAGCGCCGAGGTCGGCGGCGAGGCGTGCATTCGCGCGCTCCGCCTTGCGCACGGCGCGCCGGAGGAGGGCCTGATCGCGGGCGTCGGCGATCGCGAGCGCCGCCTGGCTCGCAACGAGGCGCACCCACGCGAGCTCGCCGGGTCCGAACGCCCCGCGACGCACGCGATCGTCGAGATAGACGACGCCGAGGACGTCGCCTCGGGCGATCAGCGGAACCGCAAGGACGCTGCGCAGGCCGAGGGCGTGGACGGAGGCGTGCAGATCGCCGACCTGCGCGAAGGCGTCCGTCGCGCAGATCGCCTCGCGCTCCGACATCGCGCGCCGGGCGAGGCCCGCGGAGAGCTCGAGCTGTTCGCCGTGGAGATCTTGCCTCGCGAGGTTCCGCGCGGCTCGCGGTACGAGCTTCCCGTCGGGCGCGCGGAGCAGGAGAAGGCCACGCTCGACGCCGGTCCAGAGCACCATCGTGTCGACGACTTGCTCGAGCAGCGACTTCAGTCGATCACGCGACGAGAGCGCGCGGACGATCGCCTCGAGCTCGCCGACCTGCGCTGCGCCGAGCGACGAGCGCGAGTCTTCCTCGGCCACTCCGTCGAGCCACCCGACCGCGGCGAGCGCAGCACGATGCTGGACCGGCGCGCCTTCACGGAGGACGGTCGCGAGCGCCCGCCGTGCCGCCTCGATCC
>JAEXCN010000178.1 GCA_023402175.1 Pseudomonadota bacterium
TGACCTTGTCCTGATCGACGGGTTGCGGGATCGGCGGGTCGACGCCCCAGCCGCCGAACTTCACCATCTGCTTCGTGTCGGGGGTCGTGCCCTCGAAGTACTCGTCGTGGCACTCCTGGAGCGACCCTTCGTGCGTGCGGCGGCACTCGACCTCGCGGCGGTAGGCAACCGACACCTTGAGCAGCTGGCTCCAGGTGTCCGTGAGCTCCTCGTACGCGCCCTGGCGGGTGACCGTCTTGCCGTCCGTGCTGACCTCGTCGGTCAGATCCTGCGGCGCCTCGACGTTGAGCCAGTAGCCCATCGTCTTCACCTGACGATCGCGCACCGGGATGGTGCACTTGCCCTTGGTCTTGTCGCCGTACGGAGCGCCGACGTTGAGATCGCACTGCGAGCCCGTGCTGCCCGCGTACTTCGTGTGCTCGGACTCGCACTCGTCCGCGGTGCCGTCACCGTTGGCGTCGTCGTTGCTGCGGCACTCGACGTCCTGGTGGCTCTTCTCCCAGATGTTGTGGATCGCGTAGAACGTCTTGGTGTTCGCGTCGAGGTAGCCGTACTGCGGATCCCACGCGGTGAGCGGCGCTCCACCGTACTCGCGGTTGAACGAGTTGCCCGCGTTGCCCCAGTTGCCGACGACGTCGCGGGGGGCCTTCGACTCCTCGAACGCCTCGAAGTCCTCCTTGCCCGTCAGCTTGACGAACGAGTGACGGACCTTGACCTCCGTCGGCGTGCAGTCGAACGAGGTCGTGCCGTTGAAGAAGCCGACGATGACGCACTCGGGGACCCCGAAGCTCGGGACGATCTCCGGCGTGAGCGAGTACTTGTTCGTGATGTCGAAGTAGCCTTCCGACATCTCGAAGTGCGGGCGGTTGTCCGCGTCCGTCTCGTTGCTGGCGTTGTACTCGAGCGCTTCCGCGCTCGAGCCCTCACCGAACACCCACGACGTCTCGCCGCTCGTGCTCTTGGCGATGTTCTTCGACCAGTCCACGCGCATGTACTCGCGCTTCTGCCAGGGACGGTCGCTCGAGTTCTCTTCGATCGTGTTCTGCTCTTCGCCGGTCGCGCTGTTGTAGCCGCGGCGGATATCGAAGTGGCTTTCGATCTTCCACGCGCCGATGATCGTGCCGTCCGCCTTGCTCGGGAACTCCCACTTGCCCGGGGAGACTTCCCTGCGGGGGAGGCCGCGGTTGTCCGCGCCGGGGCTCTCCTGGTAGGCGCGGCGTGCGAGGAGGTAGCTCTCGGTGACTTCCCACCGAACGCGCTCGACCGCCGACGCGCCGCCGATCGTGCCGGAGAAGCTGTCGGTGTTGACCGCGCTGTCGACGTTGAACGACTTCGTCCGGAACTCCGGGTCGTCCTTGTAGTCCTCGAGGTCGGCCCCGAGGAAGAATGCCTTCGGGACGACGCCCGCTTGCACTCGGTTGATGGGGTCGCGCTCTTCAGCGCAGCCCGCGGAGCTACCTAGGACGCCCAATACGAGGGCTCCGAAAGTTCCTCTAGTCAGCCACTTCGATCGCATGGCGCGCAGCTTAGGCAAAAACCGAGCCCAGCTGAACGCCCTTGTTCTACGCCGAGGAAACTTATTTCAGTCCGGCGCCCGTTAGGTCTCGAACGGCATGTAGGCGGATCGGACCGTGCGGCGACTGACAGTTCGAGCACACGAGGATCCAAAAACATTTCCTCGAAGGCGCTCGGGGCCCACAGGCACGCCATTTTCTCGCATAGTTTCCTACAACTTACCATCCCATCGTAAAAATCGCGCACTACGCCTACATCGGCATCGGAGGCCTCGAGGAGACCGGACGCCGTCCCCGAACGGCCGGTAGGCTGATGGCGACCTCGGTTCCCTTCCCGACCTCGCTCCGAATCTCGACCTTACCGCCGAGCGCGCTGACCAGACCGTAGACGGCTGAGAGCCCGAGGCCCGTACGGCCGGGCATCGGTGCGAGGATCCGTCCGCCGCCCGAGAAGGTCGCGTCGGCTGCATCGCGGGCATAGAACGGATCGAAGACCTTCGAGAGGCGCGCGGGCGGGATCCCCTTCCCCTCGTCGGCGACCGACAGCACCACGCGGTCGCCGTCGCGACGGACGGAGGCGCGAATGGTGCCGCCCTTCGGCATCGACTCGACCGCGTTTCGCGCGATCTGGAAGAGCGCTTCCGCGAGCGCGGCGACGTGCGTGTCGATCGGCGGGAGGTCGTCCGCGTAGTGCCGATCGATGATGACGCCCGAACGAGCACGCCCGACCGCGCTCTCGAGCGCGAAGTCGAGCATCGCGCAGAGATCGGCCGGCTCGATGACGCCATCCTCCGCGAGCGCGAAGCGCTTCAGGCGATCGATCGTCCCGCGTATGCGCACGAGGCCCCGCTGCGCGCGCTCGGCGGCCTTCGCGGCGGCGGGCGGATCGCGTTCGGCCACCTTCACGATCTGCTCGGTCGAAGCGAGGCTCACCGCGAGGGCGTTGTTCAGCTCGTGCGCCATGCCGCCGACGAGCACGCGTAGCGCCTCGAGCTTCTCGACGACGACGAGCTGATCCTGGACGCGACGCAGACGCGCAACGGCCCCTGCAAGCCGCTCGACGCGTCGGAACGCGAGGAGCGCACGACGGCGGCGCGCCCTTGCCATCGCGAAGCCGCCTCCGCCGAGGAGCGCGAAGAGGACGAACGCCGAAGGTGGCGCGCCAGGCATCGTCGCAGCGGCGAATGCGGCGGCGCCGATCGCCGAGAGCACGGGGACCTGCCAGGGCAGGAGCGGCACGGCGATGACGAGCACGGTGAGGCCCATCGGCACCGACAGCGCGTACGGGCTCTCGATGCCTCCCGTATCGGCCGTGACGAGCGCCCAGCCGAGGACGAGGACGCAGATGCCGACGAAGGCGATGCTCATCAGCACGACGTGCTTCCGCCGCGCGATCGTGGAGCCGAGCGCAAGCCCTGCGAGAACCGTGGCGGTCAGTCCTTGAGCGAGCGTCACCGTTCGCGGCACGGGCTGCGCATGGAACAGATCGGCGATCGCCGCCGCGCCGGTCGCGACGGCGGCCAGCGCGAGCGTCGGCAGAAGCCTCGCGACGATGCGCCGACGCTGCTCGCGGAGAAAGCGGTTACGAGGCGTCCCGCGGAGCGCCGCACCGGCGATGACGCGATCTGCGCGCTCGCGCAGGTCCTTCGCCGCGGGGAGCGACATCGTCGTCGGATCGGGCACCGTCCCTCATCGTACCAGCTCGACGGATCGGACGCGCGCTCGCCGTCTAGAACGATGCGCTCTACTCGGCGACCTCGAAGGGCATGTCCCGGTCGAGGATCCACTCGAGATGGTGGGCGCCGACGCCGGCGTAGATCTGCTCGGGATCGGACGGCTCGCGCGCCTTCCCTCGCATGCGTGCGTAGGCCGTGAGCCCATCGCGGAGCTCCGACTCCGGACGAAGCTGCGCGTTCGCAGCCGTCTCCTTCGCACGTGAGACCGACCCGGAGCCGAGGACGCCATGCTCCGCGAGGATCGACTCCATCTCGTCGACCGTCGCGAACGTGGGGCGCGCAGAGAGACGACCGATCGCCCACAAGAGCACGAGGGCGCCCGATGCTCGACCGTGCAGATCGTCGAGCTCGTCCTCGGTCAGCTGCCCCACGGGTCGCTCGAGGAGCGCGCGCTCGTCCGCAAGGACCGCGTCTTCGAGGCCGAGATCGCCGAGCCGCGAGAGCCACATTAGCCGTACACGCTCGCGCTCCGCCGGCGCATCCTCCGTGTCGGTGTCGAGCCCGAGACGCTGCAAGAGGAGCTCGAGGCAGAGCGAACGGCGCGCGACGTCGATGGCGTCCTTCGTGGTCATGGCCCCTCGTAGCGCAGGAGCGTGCTCAGCGGCAACGTCGTCTCGCGATCGGCTCGCCACGGGAGGAGCCGAGCTCACCAGCGGAGGAGCGCTGGCGCGGCGGGCGCCCGCTTCGGGCCGAGGCGCGCCACGTCCGACCCCGACGGCTCACCGATGTCCGTCAACAGCAGGACGACGGCACCGGCGCCTGCGAGGACAGCCGTCACGAGCGCGATGTCCGCACCCGTGCGGAACGTGATGCCTTCGTCTTTCACGTCCTTGTCCTGGAACGAAGGGCTCGAGCGGTCCGCGTAGTCGTTCGACAGCGAGAGCGCGCGGACCGCCATGATCCCGCTCGCGACGAGCGCGACGCCCGACGTTCCTGCGAGTGACCACCCGATGATCGTGCGCGTCGACGAGCTCGGAGCACGCTTCGTGGCCGGTTCGTTCGGAGCGAGCGTGACCCGGAGATCGGTCTCGCTCTTCGCCGGGACGTCGACCGCCTTCTCCTCCGCGACGAACCCGTCGGCCTCGATCCTCACCGCGTGTCGGCCGGCCTTGAGCCTCGATTCCGCGATCCCTCCCGCATCGCCGGAGGCTGCGCGCACGGCGATCGTCTGTCCGTCGACGACGACCCGCGCCGACGCCGGCGCCGCGAGGACGCGGAGCGTGCCGATCTTCGACCGAGCCTCCGCCAGCGCGTCGCGTGCGCTCGCAACTTCTTCGGGAGCGGCGCCCGGGTCCTCGCTCAGGAAGCGCACGAGATCCTGCTCGGCGAGCACCGGGTCCTCCGTGCGGAGGCGTGCGATCCCGAGATTGAGGAGGATGCTCGGATGCTGGACGAGCGACCACGCTTCCTCGAACGACGCGCGAGCGCCCGCCCAGTCCTGCGCGCGGAGCTGAGCGACGCCGCGCCGGAACGCCGCGCGCGACTTCTCGCGTGCCGTCGGGTCGATCGCGCTGCCGTCTCGCGAAAGCGTCGACGGATCCTCCGGCCGCGCGTACGCCGGTGGCACGGAGGCAAACGCAGCAAGCGCAGCGAGCACCCCCAGCAGTGTCGAGCGGGCGGACACGGACGCGTCGAGTCTATCAGCTCGGCGTGCGCGTCGTGCGTCGTCAGTACCGCGGCTGCGCCGTGATGCGTGGCCCGCTCGATCGGGGAGGCGCCGAACGAGGACGCGCTCGAATCGGCGGCTTCGGCTTCGCGCCCGGGACCGCGGCGTGCTGAGGAGGCGGATCGGCGGGCAGCTCGAAGGCGGCGTTCTCCGCTGCTGCGCTCTCGATCGCGGCGGCGTCGCTCGTCGCGAGCGGCGCCGGCGCCGCCGCGTTCGGTGGAGCGTCGACGCTCGACGCGGTGATCCTCGCGGGAGCCTCTGGGCCGCGCGTGAACGAGACGCCGACGACGCCCACGCCGGCGACGAGACCGCACGCGGCCATGACGAGCGCAAGCCGGGCGCCGCCGCTCTTCCGGTGGATCGACGTGTGATGTGTCGTGAGCGAGGTCTGCGTCGGATGCGGCTCCGGCGGAATGGACGGACGCCGACCTGCCGTGAACGGCACGTACGTCGGATCCCTCCCGCTTGCTGCGTTCTCGACGTCGTTCTCGGAGCTCTCCGACGAGAGCGCGAGCAGCGCCGCGAGCGGACGCGAGACCTCGGTGGGCGGATCGCCGCCGGAGAGCGTCTCCGCGTCCGTGGGCCGCGACAATCGCTGCGGCGGCGACGACGGCGCTGCCATCGTCGTGTCCTTGCTCGAGAGCGCGCGCCATGCCTTGAGCAGCTCTTGCGCGCTCGAGAACCGGTGCGCCGGATCACGCTGGAGCGCGCGCATTACGACGTCATCGGTCCGCTCGGGGATCGCGACGCGTGCGCAGTCGCGGAGCGACGCGGGAGCGTTTTCGAGCTTACTCGCGAGGATCGCCATCTGGCTCGGCCCCTCGTGGGGGAGACGGCCGCAGAGCATCTCGAAGACGACGACGCCGAACGCGAAGAGGTCTGCGCGCTCGTCGACGCGTGCCGCGCCACGGATCTGCTCCGGCGCCATGTACGCGACCGTGCCGATCGACTCGCCGGTTCCGGTGAGCCTCTCCGCATCGACGCCGTCCATCTTGCAGACGCCGAAGTCGAGGACCATCGCGCGGACACGCGAGCTCTTGAGCGCGAGGAAGACGTTGCTCGGCTTGAGATCGCGATGGACGATGCCGGCCGTGTGCGCGTCGATGAGGCCGCGGAGGATGTCTTCGCCGATGCGCGCGACTTCGCTCCAGGGCAACGCACCGTTGTCGCGGATGCGCTGCGAGAGCGGCTCGCCGACGAGGCGCTCCATCACGAGGAAGGTCTCTCCCTCGTCGGTGTCGCTCACCTCCAAGACGCGAGGAACGAAGTCGCTGCGGATGCGCTGCGCGGCCTCGGCCTCGCGATGCAGGCGCATCATCAGGACGTCGTCGACCAGCAGTCGGCTGACGACCTTCACCGCGACCTGCGCTCGCGTATCGAGATCGGTCGCGGCAAACACCTGCCCCATTCCGCCTCGACCGATCAACGCGTCGATGCGGTACTTCTCGCGCAGGATGTCGCCAGGCTTGACCGCCACGACCGTCCTTCGAGCGTATCACGCCTCCCCCGCCACCCCGGAACGCCGCTATGACTCCTGGGCCCCGCGCTCGCGGAGCTCGCGCTTCAGCACCTTGCCCGTAGGGTTTCGCGGGAGGGCGTCGAGGATGACGAAGTCGCGTGGGACCTTCGGGCCGGCGAGGCGCTCGCGCGAGAATGCCTTCAGCGCACCTTCGTCGAGGTGGCAGCCCGCGCGCGGGACGACGAACGCCCGAACGCGCTCACCCCATTCGCGATCGGGCACGCCGACGACCGCGACCTCGGCGACATCGGGATGCTGCTCGAGCACGCCTTCGACCTCCGCCGGGTAGACGTTGACGCCGCCGGAGATGACCATGTCGCGCTTCCGGCCCTCGATGAAGTAGCGACCGTCGCGATCGCGTCGCGCGAGATCGCCGACGCTGAAGAAGCCGTCGACCATGCTCGCCTTCGTCGCCTCTTCGTCGCGGTGATAGCCTGCGACGAGCAGCTTGTTCTTCACGTAGAGCTCGCCGACCTCGCCGAGCGGGACGTCGCGGCCTCGATCGTCGAGCAGGCGGATGTCGTTGCCCGGCACCGCACGGCCGATCGTCCCCGGCGCAGCTCGCAGGTCCTCGGGCTTCGCGAGTGTGACGAGGCCCGTCTCGGTCGCGCCGTAGAACTCGTAGAGGATGTCCCCGAACGCATCCATGAAGTCGATCCCGAGCGGCCCGGGCAGCGGCGCGCCCCCGGTAAAGACGATGCGGAGCGAGCGGGTGTCGTGGCGGCGCCTCGTCTCCTCGGGCAGCTCCATGATCCGGTGGAGCATCGTCGGCACGACAGCCGTCGTCGTGATGCCGTAGCGTTCGACCATCTCGAGGAACGTCTCCGCCTTGAATTCGTCCATCAACACGGCGGTCGCGCCGAGGAGATGCGAGAACGAGAGGAACCCGAACGCGGTCGAGTGATAGAGCGGGCACGCGACCAGATGCACGTCGTCGACGCGCATCGGCGTCTCGTTGATGAACCGCATCGCGGCTTGCATCGTGTCCTTCGGGAACTTGCGGACGGCGCCTTTCGGCTTCCCCGTCGTCCCGGACGTGTAGACGACGACGGCGGCATCCTCGTCGCCGACGTCGTCGAACGCGCGCGCCGGCTCTTCGAGGAGAGCGTCGAGCGGCGACGTCTTCAGCTTCGACGAGCTCGCGCGCTCGGTTCCGACCACGAGCACGTTCGAAAGGAACGTCTCGGACAGCTCCGGGCTCGCTTCTTCGATGACGCCGAGGAGCTCGGGCTCGGTCACGATCCCACGCGCTCCGGAGTGGTTCGCGAGGTATGCGAGCTCCTTCGCGGTCGACCGCCACGAGATGCTCACCGCGGCGGCTCCGGCCCGCGTTGCGGCGGCGCCGAGCTCGACGCATTCCGGGCGGTTGCGCATCATGAGGATGACGCTCTGGCGTCGACCGATCCCGCGCCGCTCGAGCCCCGAGGAGAAGCGATCGATCCGCTCGTCGAGCTCGGCCCAGGTCGTCGACCGACCGCGCCAGATCAGCGCGGGCTTGCTCGGCGAGTTCCGCGCGTGCACGCGGTAGATCTTCGACGGGTTCTGCGAGCCGCTCGTGAACACCTTGAGGAGCTCGACGAGGCCGGGACGCGTCAGCGCCCAGAACAGCCCGCTCTGACGTGAGAGCCGCGACGAGATCCGGACCTTCTCCGGCAGACTGCGGACCTCTTCACGCACGTTGCGGGCGCGCTCCAAGACATTCCACATGGTAAGAATCTATCAGCTATCGTCCATGACGATGGCCGATCCTCCGAACGACCGCGGCGCGCAGGCTTCGCCTGAGGACAGCGTGGCTATTCGGCCCGCGGACGAGGACGACGAGCGCCGCGGCGAAGACCGAGCCGCGATCACGCTGAAGGTCGACTACAAGCGACTGAACACGTTCTTCGCCGACTACACCAAGAACATCTCGAAGGGCGGCACGTTCATCCGGACGCACAAGCCGCTCGAGATCGGCACGCAGTTCGTCTTCGTCCTGACCGTCCCCGAGCCGGCAGGTCAGGACCGCGCGCCCGTTCGACTCGAGCTCACCGGCGAGGTGAAATGGGTCGTCCCCGAATCCGCCGCGACGGCGGAGAAGCCGGCAGGGATGGGCATCCAGTTCGTGTTCCAGGGCGAAGACGAACGCAAGCACGTCGAGCAGTTCGTCGCCGATCTGATGCGCTCGTCGCTCGGCGATCAGCTGGCGGAAAAGCTGCTCGCCCGCACGTAGCTGAGCCTTGCAGAGCGCGCCCGTTCGAGGCCGTCCTCGAACGAGCCCATGCCTTTACCGCAGGCGCCGCCGGCTCTAGGTTGAGCGCGATGATGACGCGTTCGCTTCCCATTGCCGGCCGGGCTGCGCCGAGTCCGGTGGATCCCTCGCTCGACCTCGAGGACGAGATCGCTCGCCTGAAGAAGGAGAGGAACGCGGTCATCCTCGCGCACTACTACCAGGACAGCGAGATCCAGGACGTCGCCGACTTCATCGGTGACTCGCTGCAGCTCGCACAGGCGGCCGCGAAGACGAAGGCCGACGTCATCTGCTTCGCCGGCGTGCACTTCATGGCCGAGACGGCGAAGATCCTGAACCCGGACAAGATCGTCGTCATCCCCGATCTCGAGGCGGGCTGCTCGCTCGCGTCAGGCGCGCCCGCAGCGAAGGTCGCGGCGTGGAAGGCGCGCTATCCCGGCGCGGTCCTCGCGAGCTACATCAACTGCTCCGCCGAGGTGAAGGCGCTCTCCGACTACATCGTCACGTCATCGAACGCCGAGAAGATCGTCTCGCAGATCCCGGCCGACAAGACGGTGCTCTTCGCGCCCGACAAGAACCTCGGAGGCTTCCTCAACAAGAAGCTCGGACGGAACATGATCCTCTGGCCGGGCACGTGCATCGTCCACGACACGTTCAGCGAGCGGAAGCTCATCGCGCTGAAGGAGCGCCACCCCGGCGCGCTCGTGCTCGCGCATCCCGAGTGCGACGACGTCATCTTGCGAATGGCGGACTACGTCGGCTCGACGACCGGCATCCTGAACTTCGCGACGAAGAGCGATGCGAAGTCGTTCATCGTCGCGACCGAGCCGGGGATCCTGCACCAGATGACGAAGGCGGCGCCGGACAAGGAGTTCATTCCGGCGCCTCCCGAGGCGAGCTGCGCGTGCAACGAGTGCCCGCACATGAAGAAGAACAGCCTCGAGAAGGTGTACCTCTCGCTTCGTGACCTGGAGCCGCGGCTCGTGATGGACGAGGCGCTCATGCGAGCCGCGCGCGTCCCGATCGACCGCATGCTCGAGCTGTCGAAGTAGCTCGCGTCAGAGCTCGGTCATGATCGACGTCGAGATGTAGTCCGCCGCGAAGATCGCGACGATGCTCGCGACGACGGCCTTCGCGGTGGCCTCACCGACGCCGCGCGCGCCGCCGGAGGCGTAGAAGCCCTTCTTGCAGCAGATCGTGCTGACGATCAGCCCGAAGACGGCGCTCTTCACGAGCAACATCCGGATGTCGTTCCACTTGATGAACTGCTCGACGCGCTCGAAGAAGACGCCGGGATCGATGCCCTGCCAAACGACGCCGACGAGATAGGCGCCGAACATGCCGGCGATGCCGAACGACAGCGCGAGCAGCGGCAGCACGATCAACGTCGCGAGGATGCGCGGGACGACGAGGTACTGCACGGGGCTGACGCCCATCGTCGTGATGGCGTCGATCTGCTCGGTCACACGCATGTTGCCGAGCTCACTCGCCATCGTGCTGCCGGCGCGGGCCGTCACGACGACGGCGGCGAGGACGGGCGCGAGCTCACGTGCGAGCGCGAGCGCGACGACGCCACCGACCATTCCTTCCGCGCCGAACTGACGGAAGCCGATGATCGAGCTCAGGGTGAAGGCCATCCCCGTGAACATGCCGACGAGGCCCGCGATGAACAGCGATCCCGCGCCGATGAACTCGATCGAGATCATCAGCTGCGCGATCCGGAACGGCGGGCGCACGAGCCACGTGACCGCCTGTCCGAACAGCAGCGCCGTGCCGCCGACATCGTCGAGAATTGTGAGGACTGGATCGAAGAACGAGTCGATGAAGCCGATGAGCGGATTCGGCTTCGGTGCGAACGCGTGCTCTTCAGTCTCCGCCACGACCGCCGGACTATAGCCCGGGAGGCGGGGCTTGGCTCGTCCGCCTTGAGCCCATGCGCGGCGATGTCCGAGCGGACGTCGAGGTCGCGGTCAGGGCTCGCGATAGAAGCGCGGAACGCGACGCGAGATCGACGTCAGCACTTCCCAGGCGATCGTCCCCGCCTCTGCGGCGATGCCCTCGGCCGTGAGGACGTCGCGGCCGAGCGGCCCGTCCTGCGAGCCGAGCACCGTCACCTCGTCGTGGAGGCCGACGCCCGGAACGTCCGTCACGTCGATCATCGACATGTCCATCGACACGGCACCGACAATCGGGGCGCGCACGCCGCGGACGAGCACCTGGCCGCGATTCGATAGGTGACGCGAGAGCCCGTCGGCGTATCCCATCGGGAGCGTCGCGATGCGGGTCTTGCGCGTGGCGCGGAAGAGCGCGCCGTAGCCGACTGACTCGCCTGCCTCGATCGTGCGGAGGTCGACGATCTCGGAACGGACGCGCATCACCGGGCGGAGCTCGCCGACGGCCGTAGCGAGCGGCGAGACGCCGAAGATGGCGACGCCGGGCCGGACCGCATCGAAGAGGGCGTCGCCCCGGAGGACGGCAGCGCTGTTCGCCGCATGACGGACCTGGGGCGAGATCCCGGCGCGAGACAGGCGGGCGGTCGCCTCCTCGAAGTGCACGAGCTGTTCGGCCGTGAAGCCCCCGCCTTCGCTGCCGTCGCCGGCCTCGGCGCAGGCGAGATGGGTCATGAGCCCCGAGATGTGGACCTCGGGGAAGCGCGCGAGCTCGGCCGCAAACGCCTCGAGATCGCGCATGCGCACGCCGAGGCGCGCCATGCCGGTGTCGATCTTCAGGTGAGCGTCGACCGGACGACCAGCCCGCCGCGATGCGCGCGCGAGGCCTTCGAGGTGCGAGAGGTCGTAGACGACCGGGACGAGGTCGCGCGCGACGATCTCGTCGTAAGCGCCGCCGTAATACCCGCCCATGACGAGGATGGGCGTGCGCACGCCGGCGTCGCGGAGCTCGACCGCTTCTTCGAGGAGCGCAACGCAGAAGCCTTCGGCGCCGGCGCGTTCGAGCGTCCGTGCGACCGCGGGAGCGCCGTGCCCGTAGCCGTCCGCCTTGAGCACCGGCCACACCTTCGCGCGTCCTGCGTGCCGCGAGATGACCCGGAGGTTGTGCCGGAGAGCGGCGAGGTTGACCTCGGCACGCGTCGGACGGACCGCGTCGGCCGGCGCGGCTCGTCGCGGCCGGAGCACCCGAACGCTGTCCGGCGCATCGCTGCGCCGCCGCGTCGGGAGCGAAGGCGATGACTCGTCTTTTTCCGTATCGAGTGCGCTCGCGTCCATGTGTGTGCCGAACAAACGCCCTAGGGCGCCACAGCTATTCACGTTTGCCATGCCCGGCGTCAAGGAACAAAGAAATCGGCGAACGACGCCGCACCAGCACCTACCTTTTCATCGGCAGCGAACATCGCTCGCGAGAGAAACGCACAAGAAGGGCGGAAGCTCGGAAGGATGTACTTTCAAACGATCCTTCCGCGCTCCGTCCTTCCTGTTCCGCGTCTCACTCCGCAGCGCCGGCAGGGATTGACGACGTACGAGGCGGCTGCCCCGTCGTCAGCGTCTCCATCTGCTCGACCGCGAACTGGAAACGGTAGAGCCGCGCGTACACGCCGTCCTTCGCGATCAGCTCGTCATGGCTGCCCGTCTCGACGATGCGGCCCTTGTGGAAGACGACGATGCGGTCGACCGATCGGATCGTGGAGAGGCGGTGCGCGATGACGAGCGAGGTCCGTCCTTCGGTCACGGCTTCGAGCGCCGCTTGCAGCCGCGCCTCGGTGTCCGAGTCGATGCTCGCGGTCGCCTCGTCGAGGATCAAGAGCGGCGCATCGCGATAGAGGGCGCGAGCGAACGCGAGGAGCTGTCGCTCGCCGGCGGAGAAGTTCGCGCCGCGTTCGTCGACGCGTGCCTCGAGCCCACCTGGACGCTTGAGGAACAGATCGAGCGCGCCGATGCGCGCGAGCGCCCTCTCGACGCGATCGAGATCGGGCACGTCGTCGCTCATCGCGATGTTCGACGCGACGGTCCCTGCGAAGAGGAAGACGTCCTGCGGAACGACCGCGAAGAGCTCGCGGAGCTCGCGCCGATCGTACGACCGTACGTCCTTTCCGAGGACGCGCGCTCCGCCCTTCTCGAAGTCGTAGAGCCGCAAGAGGAGGCTCGTCACGGTCGTCTTGCCCGCGCCCGTCGCGCCGACGAGAGCGACCTTCTCCCCACGCTTGACGTGCAGGGTCACGTCCTTGAGGACGGGGACGCCGGGCTTGTACGAGAAGGTCACGTCCTCGATCGCGATCGCTTCGTCCGCCGGTCCCGCGCCCTTCGCGTCCGCAGGAGTGCCGGCGGGCTCGAGCGCGGGCTCGTCGAGGAACTTGAAGATGCGCTCCGCGCCGCTCATCGCCGACTGGAGGATCGTGTAGCGCTGCGCGAGCAGGCTGACCGGCTCGAAGAACTGCTTAATGTACTGCGTGAACGTGACGACGAGCGGGAACGTGATTCCGGCGTCGTCGATGCGCTTCAGGCCAGCCCACCAGAGCACGCTCGCGATGCAGAGCGTGCCCACCATCTCGATCGCGGCGTCGAGGACGGCCTCGTAGAAGATGCTGCGCTTGTTCGCGTCGCGGTACTCGACGTTGATCTCGTCGAACTCGGTCGCCATCGTGCTCTCGCGCGCGTAGGCCTGCACGACCGACATGCCCGAGACCTGCTCGTTGAGGAACGCGTTCAGGCGCGCCGTCTTCGTGCGGATGTCCCGGAACGCTTCGCGCGCGCGCGAGCGGACGAACCAGACGATGACCGCGACGACCGGGAGCGCGGCGAACGAGATGAGCGACATCCGCACGTCGAGGATGACCATCATCACGACGATCCCCAGGAGCGAGACGAGGTCGCCGATCGCGTTGATGACGCCGGACGCGAAGAGCTCGCCGACCGCATCGACGTCGTTCGTCGCCCGCGTGACGAGGCGCCCGACCGGCGTGCGATCGTAGTAGCGCAGCTCGAGACGCTGCATGAAGTCGAACAGGTGCGCGCGCAGATCGGCCATCGCGCGAGCGCCGGCGATCTGCATCGTGTACATCTGCACGAAGGTCAGGAGCTGCCCGAACACGACCACGAGCGCGAGCGTGATGCCGTGCTTCAACAGCGCGCCCGGCTCCGCCGCCTGCGCGCCCTCGACGACGCGACCCATGATGAGGGGGCGAACGAGGTTCAGGCCCGCCGCGAGGAGGATCATCGCGATCGACCCGTAGAGGTAACGCGCGTGCGGCTTCATGAACGGCCAGAGCCGCCGGAGCAGGTGCGAGTCGTACGCGCGACCGAGGCGCTCCTCCTCGTGGAAGTCGCGGACCGTCTTGCCCTTGCCGCGGGCGGAGCCGGGCGTTCCCTTCTTCGACACGTCGGGTCGTTCGATCGGCTGCGCGCTCATGCAGACACCGACTCCCGCTCGGACGCATCGGCCTCGAGGTCCTCGAGCTCGCTCTTCGCCGACTGCTCTTCGGCGAATGCAGCGTACAGCCCGCCCTTCTGGACGAGCTCGTCGTGCGTGCCTTGCTCGAGGATGCCGCCTTCGTCGAGGACGACGATCGAATCGCACCGCGACGCAGCCGCGACCCGGTGCGTGACGAGGATGACCGTGCGCTGCGCGGCTTGTCGCTCGATGGCGTCGAGGATCGCGGCCTCGGTCTTCGCATCGACGGCGGAGAGGGGGTCGTCGAGCACGAGGACCTTCGGCTCACGAACGAGCGCACGCGCCAGCGCGATCCGCTGCTTCTGACCTCCGGAGAGCTGCACGCCACGCTCGCCGACGACCGTATCGAACTGCTCCGGCAGGCCGAGCGCCTCCTCGAGCACCTGCGCTTCGCGCGCGGCGTCGCGGATCTTGTTCATCGCCTCATCCGACTCGCAGTCCTCGAGCGAGAAGCCGACGTTGCGCGACACCGTCGTAGAGAACAGGAACGCGTCCTGCTGCGCGTACCCGACGTTCGCTCGCACGGCCGAGAGTGGAAGGTCGCAGACGTCCTTGCCGTCGACGAAGACCGCGCCTCTCGGCGTCGGGAGTAGACGGGCGAGCAACATCGCGATCGTGCTCTTGCCCGATCCCGTCCGCCCGACGAGCGCGATCGACTTGCCCGCGGGCACCTCGAACGAGACGTCGTCGACGACCTTGCGTTCTCCGTAAGCGAACGAGAGGCCGTGGACCGAGATCGCGCCCTTGATCTCCTTCGGGTGCGGAAGCGAGCCGTCGGTCACCTCGGGGATTGCGCGGAAGATCTCTTCGAGGCGCGCGTAGCCGGCGCGGCCACGCTGGATGATCGCGATCGCGAATCCGAGCGCGATCATCGGCCAGACCATGCGGCCATACGCGAGCCAGAACGCGAAGAACGCGCCCCGCGTGATGCCGCCGTCCTCGGGACCACGCTGGAGGAGCGAGGCGCCGTACCAGAAGAAGGCGAGCACTCCGAGCGAGCTCGTCGCGCCGACGATCGGTCCCATGAGGCCGCGGAGGCGCGCGAGCTGAAGGCTCGCCTCGAGGTAGGCGTTGTTCGCCTCGTCGAAGCGCCGGCGCTCGCGCTTCTCGAGGGCGAAGCTGCGGACGACGCGGATGCCGGCGAGATTCGTCTGGAGCACTTCGGACAGCTTGCCGATCGACTCCTGGTTCAGCCGCGTCCGCGCGAACATCTGCTTCGAGAACGTGCGCGTCGAGACGATCATCATCGGCAGCATCACGAACGACACGAGCGTCAGCCGGACGCTCACGTTCACCATGACCTGCAGCGCGCTCGCGAAGGCGAACACGACGTTGACGATGTTGAGGATGCCGAAGCCGAGGAGGAGGCGCACCTGCTGGAGGTCGCCCGTCGACCGGCTCATGATCTCGCCGGCCGACATCGTCCGGTAGAACGCAGTGCCGAGGCGGTGCAGCCGGTGGAGCAGCAGGCCTCGCAGCTCGTATTCGGCGTCGCGACCGGCGTTGAAGATGAACCAGCGGCTGCCGACGCGACACGCGAAGGCGAGCACCGCAAGCACGAACATGAAGAGAGCCGGGCCGGTGACCTTGTCCGGCGCACCCCCGAAGACGTCGTCAATCGCCGCCTTGGAGAGCCAGTCGATACGATTGAGCGAGAGCTGGAAGATGCCGAGCAGGACCGCGCCCGCGACGTAGGCCGGGAGATGCCGCTTGAACTGCCCGCCCAGCGTGGTCGGCAAAGAGCCAAGGTCCAGACCGATGCTCGATGCCGAGCCGGCAGGCACGCTCTCCCGATGGTGTTTCAAGGACATGGAGCCGCCAAACCCACCGGCTTCATAGCAGACCGGGGTTCGCGGTTGGATGCCGGATGCGCTTTCGCCGTCGCCGCCCTTTCCGCTGGGCCGAGACCTATTTGCCGACGTCGGACGGCGCCGGTCGTCCCCCGGATCTAGAGGGGATGTCGAGGAAGCTCGTCCGGAGAGACGATCCGCGTCTCGTCGGTGAGCATGGCCTCGAGGAGAGCGTCGGCGAGCCGCACGGTCCCCGCCGCGTCGCTCGGTGGCTCGTGGCGGCGTGCGTCCAGGATGACGGCGCGCGCGACCATGGCACGCTGACCGAGGACGAGCCCCTCGAAGAGCGCGTGACCGAAGAGGACGGCCGACGTGTGGCCGTCACCTCGATCGAGGAGCAGGATCCCGCCTTCGTCGACGAGGGCGAGCGCGTCGAGCTCGCGCGTGCGCGCATTCGGGAGCTGCGTCGCGCCTTCCGGGATCCAGCGTTCGATCGCGCGATGCTGTCGCCCGTGGAGCGCGAGCTTCGACTTCGGGAACGACGCCCACACGAGCGCGTTCAAGTAGTCGTGCCACATGCGCGGGCGCGTCGGGACCACGCGCCGCTGCACGATGACGGCGTCGTAGAGGGTCGAGCGATCGATGAGCTGTCCTTGCGGACGTCGCCGTTTGACCGGCGCGAGCTCGAACCGCACCGCGGGCTCGCCCTCGAAGACGCTCGTGTATTCGTCGACCTCGGGCCAGTCGTCGCGCCCGGCGAACGTGCTCGCAGGACGCGCGATGGGCCAGTATTCGTCTCGTCGCTCGTAGAAGCGGCCGTCGAAGGCGGATCGCTCATGCCGGACGAGCCGCAACCGCACGTTCTTCGACAGCGAGCTCTCCTGCGGATCGGGCGTCATGATCCGTCAGCGGCCGCGCGCGTTCCGCGGTCGGCGATGGGAAGACCCGAGCATCGGTCGAGAAGGCTCCGCGCTCGCGGCCAGGTCCTTGATGTCGATCGTGGCGACGAGCAGCCCGAGGCGCACGCGCGCGCGGTTCTTCGGATCGATCTCCTGCACGATGCCGAGGCGGTTCGCGAACGGCCCGGCGAGGACGCGAACCTTGACGCCCTTCTCGATCGGCAGCGAAGGATCGATGTCGTTGCCCGCCGGTGCTCCGCGAGCACGCAGCGAGGTCGGCAGGATCGGCCGGCGTGCAGGAACGAGGCGAACGATTCCGGGCTCGGCCTTGTGACGCTCCGTCTCCGGCTCGCGCATCTCTTCCGGAGCACGTGATTGCGGCCCGATCTCGCGATCGGCAACGGAGGGATTGCGCCGTGCATCCTCGCGCTCGCGGCGAGATCCTTCTTTTCTCACGGGTCCTTTCCGCACGCCCTTTCGACGCTTGCGGCGCTCTTCGCGTCCGCGCTCGCGTCGTTCCTCGAGGATGGACGCTCGGCGTGCTCGCCACGCCCCCCGGCGCGTCGCGGCGATGAGATCGTTGTCGGGCGCCCACGCGACGAGCTTGTACACGTGCGCGAGCGCGACCAGCGCATCGGCGAGCAGCTCGTCCATCTCGTCGGCGTGCGCGAGGGCGACCTCGCGTTTGACGGACCAGCCGATCCAGAGCGGACGGCGATTGCGCTGGCTGTCGTCGAGCAGCGCGCGGATGTCGTCGGCCGATGCAGCCTGCGCGCGCGGGAAGCTCGGCACGCCGATGACGCCGATCGCGAACTCCTCCGGCATCGACTCGAGCAGCGAAGTCAGCTCGAGGAGCGCCATCGGATCGGTGATGCGGGCGCGGGCGTTCTTCACGTCCGCTTCGGCCTCGGGACACACCTCGAGGCTCACGGCGACGTGCACGCTGTCGATGGTGAGGGCGAGATACGAGTGCGATCGGAGCGGATCGAGCTCGGGCTCGGTGCGCGGCACGAAGCTCCGCGCGTACGCATCACGCACGAAGACGACGCGCTGCGCGATCGCGCGTGGCGCGCCGGACGAGAGGTGTTGCTCGACCTCGTCGGGAACGACGACCTCGACCGCGAGGCCGAGCTCCGCGAGACGTGGCGAGAGCGCTCGCGCCCACGCTTCGATGCGCTCACGCAGAGCCCGTCGCTGCGCAGCTGCGCCATGGCTCGCGCCGAGCCCTCCGATCGAGCGCGGCGCCGAAGAGGCGCTGGGCGCCCCACCCGCGCGCGACGCCGCGGTCGTGGGCTCGAGGAAGGCGTCGAAATCGGCGCTGGTCAGTCGCAGCGCGCCGGAGGGCGGGACTGGCACAACGGGGCAGCATACGGTCCCCGCGCCCCGTGTCAACGCGGGATGCCGTCGTCCGGCAGCGCCAAGTCCCGGTAACCGCGCGGGTTTACTCGCACATTGACGCAACGCATCATTGGCACTGGCCAGATCCACATGAGCCCCTGCCCGTTCTCGTCCTCGATCGCGATCGTGGCGAACGCGTGACGGCGAGCCTTTCGCAAGGAGCCAGAGCCGAAGCTCCCGCATCCGATGCACACGTTCCGGCATCCGACCTGCTTGTTCGGGCTCTCATAGGCCGCGGCCCGTCGCCGCTTTCTCTGCGATCACCCGGAATGCACCTCGGCCATGGCCTGTTGCACGCGGTGACCGTTGCCGTCGTGCTCTTCGCAACGCTCCTCCTCGAGGGAATCGAACGCTGATGACTCACCCTCTCTCTCCTGTTTCTCCGCCGAGGGCGCATGAAGACGAGACCGACGCCGGGACCGTCGCGCTGACTCGGAAGAGAAAGCGTGATAGACCCGCCAAGGTGTCGCGTGAGCCGACTGTGAAGCGTCCCGCTCAAGGGAAGACGACCGCTCAGGCCAAGGCCCGCGGTGGTGCGAAGGCCAAAGGATCCGAGGCGCCGCCGAACGAGGCCTCGGAGGAGAGCAAGGCCAGGGAAGACGAGGAGGAGGAGGTCGCGGACCGCGACTCCGAGCCCGCCGGCGTCGACGACGAGATCGCAGGCGCCGAGCCCGCCGTCGAGGAGGAGGAGGAAGACGCCTTCGCCGAGCCCAAGGACGAAGACGGCGAGGCGGTGCACTCGGGCCCGCTGTCGAAGCCGATGTCGACCGGCTCGATGGAGCGGCTCGACCCGATGGCGGCGTACCTTCGCGAGGTGCAGCGTCATCCGCTGCTGACGCCCGAGCAGACCCACGAGCTCGCCGCGAAGTTCGTCGAGACGCAGGACCCCGCCATCGCAGCGCAGCTCGTCACCGCGAACCTCCGCCTCGTGGTGAAGATCGCGTACGAGTACCGCCGCGCGTACAAGAACATCATGGACCTCGTGCAGGAGGGCAACATCGGCCTCATGCAGGCGGTCAAGCGCTACGACCCGTACCGCGGCGTGAAGCTCTCGAGCTACGCGGCGTGGTGGATCCGCGCGTACATTCTGCGGTTCATCCTCAACAACTGGCGTCTCGTGAAGCTCGGGACGACCCAGGCGCAGCGAAAGCTGTTCTTCAACCTGCGGAAGAAGCGCGCTGAGCTGCAGGCGATGGGCGTCGACCCGACGAACGCCGAGATCGCAAAGCAGCTCAACGTCCCCGAGAGCGACGTCGCGGAGATGGACGTTCGGCTCGCGCAGAGCGAAAAATCGCTCGATGCGCCGGTCGGCGACGCCGACGGCCGCGCGATCGCGAAGGTCGACATGATGCCCGCGACCGGCGCGGGCCCCGAGACGCAGATGGCCGACGAGGAGCTGCAGTCGCTCCTCAAGGACAAGCTCGCCGAGTTCCGCAAGACGCTCGCGGGCAAGGAGAAGGACATCGCGATCTTCGACATGCGGCTCGTCGCCGACGATCCGCTCACGCTCCAAGACCTCGGCGACAAGTTCGGGATCTCTCGCGAGCGTGTGCGTCAGCTCGAGCAGCGGCTCCTCGCCCGCCTCCGCGACTACTTGAAGCGCGAGATGGGCGACGCGACCGATTCCCTCTGAGCTCGTGAGCGACCTCGCGCCGTGAGCTCGGTACACAAGCCCGGCACGCTGTACGTGGTCGCCACGCCCATCGGCAACCTCGGAGACATCACACTCCGGGCGATCGACGTCCTGAAGTCGTGTCGACGCATCGCGGCGGAGGACACGCGGCAGTCCAAGAAGCTCCTCTCGCATCTGGGCATCAGCGGCAAGCCCGTCGATGCCCTGCACGCGCACTCGAGCGAGCGCGACGTGGCGAAGGTCGTCGATGCCCTGACGAGCGGAGAGGACGTGGCCCTCGTGACGGACGCCGGCACGCCAAGCGTCAGCGATCCTGGCGATGCGGTCGTGAAGGGCGCGATCGCGGCGGGCATCCAGGTCGTTCCGATCCCAGGGCCGAGCGCGGCGCTTGCGGCGCTCGTCGCGAGCGGGCTCGCGGGCGGGGGCGGCTTCCGCTTCGTCGGTTTCCTCCCGCGCGAGGGCCCCGCGAGGCACGCAGCGATCGGGACGATCTGCGCGACGCCTGAGCCCGTCATCCTCTTCGAATCTCCAGAGCGCACCGCAGCGACGCTCCGCGAGCTGGCCGAGGCGACGCCCGAACGCACGGCATGTGTCGCCCGCGAGCTCACGAAGCTCCACGAGGAGCTGGTCCGCGGAACGCTCGCGAGCCTCGCTGCCGATCGTGATGCGTGGCGTGGCGAGGTCGCGATCGTCCTCGGGGCATGGGAGCCCGGCGGGCGCGAAGAGATGATCGACGACGCGGCCGTCGACGCGCGGATCGATCGAGAGCTCGCCGCGGGAACGCACTCGAAGACGATCGCGGAGCGCGTCGCCGCGTGGAGCGGCCGCCCGAAGCGCGAGGTCTACGAACGCGTGGTCGACCGCAAACGCGAAGCGCGCTGACGTTCGTTCGAACCGCGGGACTCCTCCGTCATCGATTCCTCTTGTCTTCGGCGGGAGTCGACGCGGAGAAGAAGAAGATTAACAGGGAGACAGTGAGACGGGGTGCCGAGAGGGAGGTTTGTCTTGCTTCACTCTCGACCTGGACCCTCCTCGGGCCCTCGGCAAACGTGAAGGCTCGCGAGCCGCACTTCGTGCTGTGGCTCGCGAGCCTTCACGTTTACCTCGGAAGGAAGATCTCAGTTCCGAGCTCCATCCTCGTTCCGCAAACGGCGCGCTCTCCAAGCTTTGTCCCGAGAACCTTCGGGAGGAGAAGAGTGGTTGCACGGGGCGATCTGCAACTCGCCCGCACGCTCCTGCAAGGACACGATGAGCGCCTGCCATTTGACGCGGCCTCTCTCCGTCCGAGTCGTGCAGCCGGCAAGGACGCCGGTGCCGTGCGGATGGCGGCCTGCAGGTCGCACCGGAGGCTCAAAATTTTCGAGCGAAACGCGAAGCGCATGCGTGATCCCTTTAGAGGAGTAACGCTTGAAGTCGTTGAAATGAGTCTTCTCTGCCTGGCGCGCGCGCGCGGACTTCGAGGAGCAGCTGG
>JAEXCN010000213.1 GCA_023402175.1 Pseudomonadota bacterium
CGCCTCGTGTGTCTCCGGCTCGTGTGCTTTCGACTCGTGCGCCTTCGCCCCGTGTCCTCTCGACTCGTGAGCCTTGGCGTCCTCGCCCGTTGCTGCGTCCAGAGCCGGCTTCGCTCTGCGCCCGACCGCGCCGAGTCCTGCCGGAAGCAACGCGCGTCCGCGTGTCCGAGCGCATGCTCGCGGCCGAGGACATGCCTGCACCGAGCGCGGCGTTCACGGCGTCCATTCCGCGCGGCAGCGCGCACGACGCGACGAGGCGGCGGACGAGCGCGCCGGCTCGTCGCTTCGTCACCTCGAGCCCCTCACCTCTCGGCTCGGCCGCGGCGAGCGCCGCCGCGACGAGAAGCATCGCCTCGAACGGTCCCGCGTTCGACGGGAGCACCGCGTGGAGCGACGGTCCGTGCACGCCGAGCCCCCGCTCCTGCGGATCGACGAACGGGCCGTCCCACAGCAGCGCGCAGACTTCCTCGAAGCTCACTCCGCGACGGACGAGGTCGATCGCAGGCGTTCCCCTGTATGCCGGGCCGCTCTCGCCGATCGTTCCGACCCTCGTCTCGAGGACGGGCTCACCCCAGCGGAGCGCGCCTGCGGCGACGGCGCCGTGCCCCGCCCGCGCGCGGCTCCGCGCCTGCAGGCGCTCGAGGTCTTCGCGATGATAGAGGCGGCCGCGGTCGGCACCGGGGCCGGCGACGCTCCTCACCAGCCCGCGGCTCGCGTACGCGTAGAGCGTCTCCTTCTTGATGCCGAGGAGCTCGGCTGCGTCGCGCGCCGGGAGCCATTCGCGATCTTGATTGTCGATCGATGGGCGTTGATTCACGAATCCATCATGTCTGGCTGGTCGATGTTGTCCACATTGATCAATGTTGATGCGACGGACGCGCCGGCGCCCGCGTCCACCCAGCGCGGGTGGTCGAGGAGGCCCCTGTTTCGTTCCCCACGCCCATGAGGCCCGGACGCCCGCCGGTCTGTCGCGAACAAGCTGGAGGACAACATGACCGCGAAGACGAACGACGCGATGCTGACGGACCTCTCGATCGCCGGAGCCCACCCGAACGCGGCAGAGCCGAAAGTCGAGGCGAGCGGCCTCGAGGACGTGCTCGCCGCAACGACGCGACTCTCGGACGTGGACGGCGCCGCGGGGCGGCTCCTCATCGCGGGCGTCCCCGTGGAAGAGCTCGCTGGACGCGTCACCTTCGAGGACGCCATCCACCTGCTGTGGACCGGGCGCGAGCCGTCGTCGACCGAACGCGCACAGATCCGGACGCTCCTCGGCGAGGCCCGTGAGACCGCGTTCGAGCGGCTCGGCGACCTCGGCGATGCGCTCGCGATGCCGGACGCAATGGACGCGCTTCGCGCTGCTGCCGGCCATCTCGTCTCGACCGAGATCGACCGGAAGTCGTCGACCGTCGATCCCGCGCGCGGCGACCGAGTCGACGGGCTCGACCGTCTCGAGCCGGCGCTGCGGATCATCGGGGCCCTCGCGGTCTTCGCGGCGGCGTGGGCGCGCCAGCCCGCACCGCTCCGTCCGGATCCGGAGGCATCACATGCAGCCGACTACCTACGGATGGCAACGGGGCGCGTTCCGAGCGCGCACGACGTCGATGCGCTCGATGCCTATCTCGTGACCGTGATCGATCACGGGATGAACGCGTCGACCTTCGCCGCGCGGGTGGTCGCATCCACGGCATCGGACACCGTGTCCGCGATCGTCGCTGCGCTCGGCGCGCTCAAGGGAAAGCTGCACGGCGGGGCACCGGGGCCAGTGCTCGACATGCTCGACGCCATCGGCACGCCGGCTGCGGCGCGCGGCTGGCTCGAGCGTGCGCTCTCGCGCGGTGAGCGGATCATGGGCATGGGGCATCGCGTGTATCGCGTCCGCGATCCGCGAGCGTTCGTGCTCGAACGAGCCATCGGCCGTCTCGAAGCAGCTCGCGATCGTGGCGGCCGAGCTGGCGACGATGCCGCCGCTGCGCGCATCGAGGGCGCCCCTGCAGCTCACGCCGACATCGGAGAGCGCCTCCGACTTGCACGAGCCGTCGAACGCGAGGCCGAGGCGCTCCTCGCTGCGCGCCATCCGGAGCGTGCGCTCCGAGCGAACGTCGAGTTCTACACGGCAGTCCTGCTCGAAGCCGTCGGCCTCCCGCGCGCGCTCTTCACACCGACGTTCGCCGTCGGTCGCGCCGCAGGCTGGTCCGCGCACATCGAGGAACAGCGCGCCGCGGGCCGTCTCATTCGTCCGAAGTCGCGCTTCGTGCACGCGCCCCCGCTCGCGCGATGACTCCATCGAGCACGGCGATCCGCCGCGCAGACATCGTTCAGCGCGGGTCGATCGTCGTGCTCGACTCGATCGCCTTTCCGTCGGTCGAGATCTTCCAGATGTTGATGAGCCCCGTCGTCTCCTCGGTGACGGGATCGTAGTCGAGATTGCCCGATGCCCCGACGACGTTCACCGCCGTCCCTGCTCCGAGCGCATCCACGATCTTCGTCCAGTTCGCAGGCGTGACGGGTATCTCGGGCCCGGTCGCCGACAGCTTCCGCAACCCGCGCGCGATGCCGATGCCCGTGATCGCCTTTTCCTGACGGAGCGACCACGCCGCTCCGTAGAAGACGAGCCACGTCGCGTCGTACGCATGCGGGACGAAGGAGAGCGCGCCAGGGTCCTTCTTGAACGCCGCGTTGTAGCTCGTCTTGAAGAGCTCGAACGTCGGCCCCTCTGGAACGGCAGGACGGCTGCCGATCACGCGCGGGAAGAGCGATGCCGCACCGGCGGCGCCCTGGAGCAAGTCCGGGTTCGCGGCGCTGTCGGTCAAGAACAAGCTGATCTTGTCGTAGCTCTGGAGCGCCTTTGCTGCGTTGAGGAACGCGATGGCATCGGGCGTCTGCGAGGAGAAGAAGAGGACGAACGGCGGCGAGGACGATGCCGCGTCGACGATCGCCGCATCGCGCTGGCTCGCCGTCTCGTACGGGAGCGTTCGCACGACGCGACCATCCTGCTGGAACGCCGTGCTGAAGACGTCGGCGAGCGCGGTCCCGTACGCGCCTTTCTCGTTGACGACGACGACGCTCGTCGCGCTCGGAAAGGTCGTCGTCAGATGCCGTGCGATCGCCGCGCCCTGGAGCGTGTCCGGAGCTGCAGTGCGCCAGAGGAGGCCGGGGGCATCGTCCGTCGCGGTCGCGACGTCGTGGCCCGTGAGCGCCGGGCTCGTCGCGGCGGGCGAGATGACGAGGACGCCCTGATCCTTGACTGCGTCGAAGACCGCGATCGTGTCACCCGACGCGCTCGGACCGACGATCGCCGGGACGCCGAGCACGTCGGCCAGGTAGCGCGCGCTCGCGATCGCGGCGTCCGTACGCTTGAGCGAGTCGTAGCGCGCGTCTTCGGCGACGTCGCAGAAGACGACGCCGAACGAGCGGCCATCGAGACCCCGCTCCTCGTTCACCTGCGTCGCCGCGAGGCGGATCGCGTCTTCGCGTGCACGTTGCGTCTCGACGCTACGGTCCATCAGCGCGCCGATCGTGATCACGCCGTCGTAGCTGGCCGGACGCGTGAGCAGATCCGGCGGGAACGTCGTCGTGCATCGCGGCGAGGCGACAGCGCGCTCGCACAGCCCGGAGCTGCCGCAGACGAGGCCCTGCCCGAACGCCGTCCGGCAATCGATGTTCTTCTTGCACGACGCGACGTCTTCGCGCGTGAGCGTGCAGCTCGTCGCGATCGTGAGCATGGCGGCGAGCCAGAAAGGAGCGTGCCTAGAAAGTGCCAACGACCTCGACCCCTGCGCCCGCCGGACGCGCTTCGACGCGCACCGCTCGTGCACGTGGCTTCTCGTCATCACCCGCGAGAAGGAGATAGGCGCCGGCGGCGCCGAGCACGACGCCCGACACGAGCGCGATGTCGGTGACGAGACCGAACGTCTTGTCGCGATCGATCGCCGAGCCCGCATCGGCAGTGCACAGCCTGCCGGGAGCGGCAGGCCGGCAGGCGGCGTCGACGTCGCTTCGTGCCGCGAGTGTCAGCGCGCCGAAGACGCCTGCGGTCGCGAGCGCCGCGCCCCCCGCACCGAGGAGCACGATCGGGAAGACGCGCGTCGGCTTCTCGGGAGGCGGCGGCGGAGTGACGGGCTGCGCGGGCTCGACTTTGTCGGCGGGGGGCGGTGCGTGCTCGCTGCCGTGCGCGTCCTTCTCGGCGGTCCGCCTCTTGTCCCCTTCTTCCCGCGCGCGCTCCTCGGCCTTCTTCTGGTCCTCGACGCGCTTCTTCAGATTCGCAAGTCGCTTCTGGACGACCTCGCGGTCCTTCGCCTTGCCGCTCG
Organism: Pseudomonadota bacterium; assembly: GCA_023402175.1. Classification (GTDB taxonomy): domain Bacteria; phylum Myxococcota_A; class Polyangia; order Polyangiales; family Polyangiaceae; genus Labilithrix. The sequence goes on from JAEXCN010000213.1 coordinate 4,308, forward strand.
CGAGATACTTCTCGAGCGCCTCGACGGCGTCCGCGTATCTGCCGAGCCGCTCGAGCGCATTCGAGATGTTGAAGAGCAGCTGCGGACGCCCGCTCAGGTCGTACGCTTCCTGGAAGGCCGCGTGCGCTTCCTCGTAGCGGCCCTCCGCATACGCGGCATCGCCTTTCTGGAACAGCTCACGAGCGCGGACGTCGGCGGCCGCTTTTTCGGGCGCGGGCTTCGCCGCTGGTGCCGCGGTCGCGACCGCGGTGAGCGGATGCCCAGGGACGAGCTGTCCCGAGGCTCCGAGCGCGATGATCACCCCCGCGAAGATCTTCCTCCGGGTCATTCCCAGGGGTCGATGTTATCCGTCTTCGGTCGCGGCTCCGAGTTTCCCTTCATCTTCCCCGCCGGCGTGGAGGTCGGGATCGGGCTCGCGGCTGCCCCGCGACGCGCGCCGAGAGCTCCGCCCTGCGCCTGCCCGGCTGCGGCTCCCGCTTGCTGGCCGGCGCCCGATGGGCTCTCCCCTGCCGCGCCCGCCGGCGCCAACGGCCGGAGACCGATCGCCGGCGGTGGCGGGCTCGTGTCCTTGAACTCCACGAGCAGGCTCTCGTAACCGGGTGCCGAGAGGCGGAGCGTGTGGTTTCGCCCGTCACGCGGAAACGCCTTCGAGGCATGCCCGGTCCCGGCCGTCGCGCCGTCGATCTCGATGAGCGCCGTCGCCGGCGAGACCTGGAGATCGACGGTGAACGCCTCCGCTGCGGTCGCGGCCGCGGCGGAGCGGATGGGATCGTCCCGACGCGCGGTTCGAAGCATGACGACGGAGACGAGGATCGCGAGACCGAGGCTGAGGCCGATGACGGCGGTGACGGCGCCCGACCCGCGGACAGGCGCGATGTTCGGAGGTGACGTCGCGGTGCCCGCGCCGTAGCTCGGGAACCTGTCGAACGCGGCTCCGGGCGGCGTCGCGCTCGGATACCCGCCGGGCGTACGGGCGAACTCCGACGGATGTATCGGCGGGTGATGCGAGAAGGTCCCGTGCGGACCATGCGGGATCGAGCCGCTCGGAATCGACGAGCCCCGGTGGGGCGAGTGCTGCGAGATCGGTGTCTCGCTCGCCGGTGCGTTGGGGACGCTCGGTGGACGCGCAGCCGGCGAGGCGGGGCCTGCGCTCGAGATCGGCGGGACGCTCGCGACCGTCGGGATCGAGACCGTACCCTGTGGCAAGTCCTGCGAGCCCGATGAAGCAGCGCCGCTCTGCCCGTTGAACGTCGGCGCCCAGATCATGCGAACGCGTTCACTCGCGAAGGGCAGCAGCGCTTCGCCGAGCGCGCGCATCGTGATGAATCGCTCCTGGGCATGGAGCGCCATTGCGCGCTTCACGACCTCCTCGAACGACGCCGGGACGTTCGGATTGCGCTGCCGGAGCGGGGTGTACTCGCCCTTGCAGATCGCCATCGCGAGCGCGACGAAGTTGTTCCCGAGATCGGCGAACGGCCTCACGCCCGTAGCGGCCTCGTAGAGGATGACGCCCATCGAGTATTCGTCGGAGCGCCCGTCGGCGAGCTTCTCCGCGCGCATCAGCTCCGGCGAGGCATAGTGAGGCGTGCCGACGAACGCGGAGGCGGTCGTCAGCGCCGCCTGCTGCGAATCGTGGACGAGCTTCGAGATCCCGAAGTCGAGCACCTTCGGCACGATCTCGCCGTTCCACGAGCGCGAGAGGAAGATGTTCGACGGCTTGAGATCGCGGTGCACGATCCCGTGCTCGTGCGCGAAGTCGACGGCGGCGACGATCGGCAAGAGCACGTCGACGATCGTGTCGATCGGGAGGCAGCGCTCACGTCGGATCAGCGCCGAGAACGACTCGCCCTCGAGGTGCTCCATCACGAGGCACGGAAGGCCGCCCATCATCCCGACGTCGGTGATGTCGACGATGTTCGGATGGCGGATGCGCGACGCGAGCTGGCCTTCGCGGAGGAAGCGCGCGACGACGACGTCGTCGTCGAGGAACCGCTTGCGGAGCGTCTTGATGGCGACGCGCTTGTTCAGGCCGGTGTGTACGGCGTCGAAGACGTCGCCCATTCCGCCAGAGCCGATCTTCGCCCGGACGTGATAGTGCCCGAGCGACGTCGTCGGCAGGGATTCGGCGCCTCGGTCCGTCACATGGACATCCTATCAGGATCGGCGCGTCCGAGCGCCTGCTGCGTCGACGTCCAGGGATCGCGGCGGCGCGAGCTCGGGCCGCGAATGTGCGCTTCGGCGCTCGCGAAATCGACGGCGAACGCGCGGTCGAGGTAGCTCGGCGCCTCAGAACCCCGGATCACATGCGAGCGGTCTCGCGAAGACCGTGGCCGCTCGCGGCGGAGATCCGCGATCGGCTGCGAAGAATGCCACGATCGCTCGACCGTCCGGGCGAACCGCCGCGACTGGCTGCCCCGCGTTGATCGAGTCGGGCGAGACGACGAGCGGCTCGCCTCGCGGCTCGAGCTCTCGGCCGAGGCGCACCGCGACGACGCGATGCGCGCCCGAGGGTCCATCGGCGTGGGCGAGGAGCAGGTCTCCGTCCGGCAGCGCAGCAAGCGTCGGCGACATCCCCTTCCCGATCACGCGCACCGGCCCGACCGTCGTGGCGCCTTCACCGTCGGGCGTGAAGGCGGCGACCACGACAGTCCACTCGCGCTCGCCCGGCTGTCGCTCGGCCCACGCCACCGCGCCGCCTCCGCCCCACGGCGCCACGGCCGGGCTGCCGACGGTCGCGCCCTTGCGCACGATCGAGACGAGCGGACCGGCGGGAGCGAGGGACGCATCGGTGACACCGAGCCAGAGCGTCGACGGACGACGGAGCGCGATCACCGCGCCGCCATCATCACGTCCGACTGCACGAACGACGTCGGAGACGACGGGGCCAGGCGCAGCTGCCGGACGCGGCGGGTCCGCGACCTTCGTGAACCCGGGCGGCCGATACAGGCTCGACTTCGCAGAAGGCGCACGCGCAGGCGCACGCATGGGCGCAGCAGCGAAGCGGGTGCCGGGGACGAACCAGAGATTACGAACGCGAACGCCGCGAAGATCGTCGAGCAGCGCCATGACCGCGCCGCCACGCGCGACGATGCGGAAAGGGGGAGCCTCTCCGCCGCCGATGACGGTGCGCGCTTCGTCCGAGTCGACACGCACGTCGAGGTTGTCGCTCTCCTCCTCGCGTCCGGACTCGACGACGGCATGACTGACGAGCGACGGTGACTTCACGCGGACGGTCTCGGCGATGCGAAGACCGGAGCCCTCCACACGCAAGCCGACCGCTTCTCTCGTACCGGCAGCGAGCGCCACGCCGAACCCGGTCTCGAGGACGCTCACGTCGAGGCCCGGCCCGATCTGCGCGCGCGACGCGAGCAACCGCGCGTCGCCCGACGTTGCACACCCACCGGAAGGTGGCGGCGGAAGTGCAAAGCCGAGAGGCGGGCTCGCGAGCGGTGTCCGCTCGGAGAGCGCGATGTTCGGCTCGCGAACGATCTTCTCGTTCGTGCCTTGCCCCGCTCTTCCCGAGCCGGCGACGAGCGCGACGATCAGGGCGACCATTCCGTGCGAGACGAAGAGACCGATGACGGTGCGTCGCCTCGACGGACGCGCAGGCTCTTCGCTCTTCTCGATGCGAGGCGGTGCGTCGGTGATCGCCCGCGCGCCGTCCGCCTCGTCACGATCGCCGAGCGCGACGCGCTTCGGAAGTGGCGGCAGGCGGAGCGCGGCGGAGAGCTCACGCTCGCTCTGGAGCTCGGACGCGGACAGCTCGATCAGGCTCGCGCTCGAGTCGGCGGCGATGCCCTTCGAGGCGAGCGACGGCACCGTCGAGAGCTCGCTCGGGCGTGCCGAGGGCACGTCGCGCACGCTGCCCTTGCCGCTCGAGCGATCGTCCGCGATCTCGTCCGAGCTCTCGTAGCCGCCGAGCGCTCGGAGAAGCGTCTTTGCCTCCGGCTCGTCGGTACGGAACAGCGAGCGGGCGCGGAGCTTCCGCTCCGGTGCGCCCGGCTCGAGGGACCTCATCACCTCGGACGTCGGGAACACGAGCGTCCGGCGCGTCGCTGCTGCGGGAGGCGCGGCAGCCCCCTTGGCTTCGGCGACGTTCGCGAACGCGTCGAAGTCGCGCGCCGCGACGACGTCCGGACGCGAACCGACCGCCCCGCCCTTTCCGTTCGTCGTCTCACGACCGTGTCGCGAACCCACGTTCTGACCTCTCCCTCGCTCGGCGCGCTCTAGCACCGCGCGACGCACGTGCACCTGCTTCACACGCCCACGATTTGCGTTTGCCTGCATCGAAGGCCGCGGGCGTCCCCTCCCTCGTCCGCGCCCTTCGCTGCCTCGCGGCCGCATGCAGGACGAGGTCCATCCCACATTGGCGCCAAGTTGGCGTAACTACGTGAAATCGAACACTTCAGGTGCGGGCACGCGTCCTCAGGCTGAGCTGTTCCGACCGCATGGCCGCGCGGCTCTCGGTCCCGAACCGTGGCCATCCGGTCGCCCGCCGCGGCCGCGTCTCGAGCACTGCCGCACCGACTCGGGTTTGCCCTCTCCCGAGAGCGGTGTATGAGGCTCGTCACGTTGGCCTCGCACGTCCTCCCTTTCGAAAAGCCCGTCGTCGAGCTCGTCGCCCGTGTGAAGGAGCTGCGCGCTCTCGCGGAGAACGACAAGCGCTTCGAGACCGAGCTCCGCCGGCTCGAAGAGAAGTGTGGTCGTCTCGCGCGCGAGCTCTTCGCCGATCTGTCGCCCTGGCAGAAGGTGCAGCTCTCGCGTCACCCGAACCGGCCGTACACGCTCGACTACGTCACGCATCTGTTCGAGGACTTCCTCGAGCTCCACGGTGATCGCTCGTTCGCCGACGACCCGGCGATCGTCGCCGGCGTCGCGCGCTACCACGGGCGCAGTGTCGTCGTCGTCGGACATCAGAAGGGTCGCGGCGCCAAGGAGAGCGTGAAGCGCAACTTCGGCATGCCCCATCCCGAGGGCTACCGAAAGGCGCGCCGCATGTTCGAGCTCGCGTCGCGCTTCGGCATGCCGATCCTCACGTTCATCGACACGATGGGCGCCTACCCTGGGCTCGGGGCGGAGGAGCGCGGACAGAGCGAAGCGATCGGCGCCTGCCTCGCGGCAATGTCGCGCGCGCCCGTCCCGATCATCGCCACGATCCTCGGTGAAGGCGGTAGCGGTGGTGCGCTCGCGCTCGGCGTCGCGAACCGCGTGCACGTCCTCGAGTACGGCACGTACAGCGTCATCTCTCCGGAAGGCTGCGCCTCGATCCTCTGGAAGGACGGCAGCAAGGCCGACGAGGCCGCCTCGCGTCTGCGGATCACGGCGCCCGAGCTGCTGAAGCTCAAGGTCGTCGATCGCATCGTCGAGGAGCCCGCCGGTGGCGCGCACCAGGATCCACACACCGCAGCGCGCAACGTCGACGTGGCGATCCGCGAGACGCTCGCCGACCTCCTGCAGCGCACGCCCGACGAGCTCGTTCGCGATCGCTACGATCGCTTCCGAGCGCTCGGCGCGTTCGTGGGTTAGGACGCATCCCGCCATTTTTCGAAATCTTGCCCCCGCCGCCTGCCGCTTCTCGTTGATCGTGCTATCGAGGGCGCCGGGTAGGATCTGATGACTTCGTCCATCAATCTCGAGGGGAAGGTCGCGATCGTCACCGGCGCGAGCCGTGGCATCGGAGAGGCGATCGCGCGGATGTTCGCGGCCAACGGCGCGAAGGTCGTCTGCGCCTCCCGCAAGATCGAGGGCGTCAGCGCCGTCGCGGAGTCGATCGGCCCCGCGGCGATCGCGGTCTCCGCTCACACCGGGCGTGAAGAGGACTGCGTCGCGCTCGTGAAGACGACCGTCGAGAAGCTCGGAAAAGTCGACGTCCTCGTCAACAACGCCGCAACCAACCCGTACTTCGGGTCGATGCTCGATGTCGACGTGGGCGCCTGGGACAAGACCTTCGAGGTCAACACGAAGGGCTACTTCTGGATGACGCGCGAGGTGGCGCGTCACCTCCGCGAGCGCGAGGTTCCGGGGTCGATCATCAACATGGCGAGCGTCGCCGGCCTCCTCGCGTCACCGCTCCAGGGCGTGTACGCGATGACGAAGGCTGCCGTGATCTCGATGACGAAGACGCTCGCGTACGAGCTCGCGGCGAACAAGATCCGCGTCAACGCCATCGCTCCGGGGTTCGTCGACACGAAGTTCGCTGCCGCGGTGCTCAAGAACGACGCGCTGCTCGACGAAGTGCTCAGAATGACTCCGATGAGGCGCTACGGGCAGCCCGACGAGATCGCCGGCGCCGCGCTCTACCTCGCGTCCGATTCCGCCAGTTACTTGACCGGACAGGCCATTGTGATCGACGGAGGTATGACGATCGCGTGAGCGGGCCGTGCGGCGCCCATGTGCCCACGGGGACGAGGCTGCGAGCCCCGTCGAGTGATGGGATCGAGACGAGGACGGGACGAGGATGCAGCGGGGAGACATCGTCGCAGGCAAGTACCGGCTGAATCTGCCGCTCGGAAGCGGCGGCATGGCCGAGGTCTGGTCGGCGACGAACACGTTCACCGAGCGTCAAGTCGCCATCAAGTTCATGAACGCGCAGGTCGCGAAGACGCCCGAGGCGGCGGCTCGCTTCCTGAAGGAGGCCAAGGTCTCCGCGCGCGTGAACCATCCGAACATCATCGACATCCTCGACGTCGGCCAGACCGAGCACAGCCAGCTGTTCCTCGTGATGGAGCTGCTCACCGGCTTCCCGCTCGAGACGGCCCTTCGCCGGCAGACGCCGCCGATGACGGTCTACGAGTTCTCGATCGTGATGGTCGAGGTCGCCGAAGCGCTCGCCGCCGCGCACAAGGCAGGCATCATCCATCGCGATCTCAAGCCGACGAACATCTACCTCCACAAGATCAAGGACGGCGTCGCGATCCCGAAGCTCCTCGACTTCGGCGTCAGCAAATTCCTCGAAGAGGACACCAATCACGCGCTCACGATCGCGGGTACGGTGCTCGGATCGCCGCTCTACATGAGCCCGGAGCAGGCGCGCGGCGAGTCGAACATCGACGGCCGGACGGACATCTTCGCGTTCGGCGCGATCCTCTTCGAGGCGCTCTGCGGCTACCGCCCGTACGAGGCGAAGAACTTCAACGCGCTCATCGTGAAGATCGCGACGACGAAGCCAAAGTCGATCGACACGTGCGCGCCGCACATCCCGGACTCGCTCCGCCGCGTCGTTCGCGCGTGCATGGAGCCGGAGCTGAAGCGCCGCGCGCAGACGTTCGAGGACGTCATCGCGATGATGCGCCAGGCGATGCCGGAGCTCGAAGCGTCGCAGATCCGCCTCCCGACGCCGCTCATCGCGACGGCCGTGATCGATCCCGACGCGACGAACGCGCTGCCGGTGCTCCGCGCGAGCGATCGACCCCCGCCGATTGCGACGATGGGCGACACGATCCCGGGCATGGCTCCGATGATGAGCCAGTCGGGCAGCGTGCCCCCGGGCGCGATCCCCTACCCGGGCTCGGGGCCGAGCGGATCGTCGTGGCAGACGCCGAACACGTCCTACGCGTCCGTCACCGTGTCGCCTCCGAAGAAGCGCAACCCTGCGTGGCTCGTCGCGGCTGGCGCCGCGCTCGTCATCGGCGGTATCGGCATCGGTGCGGTCGTGGCTGCTCGACCTCACCCGACGGTGACGGTCAGCGCGCGTGCGCCGGAAGCGACCGACATCTCGATGGCCACGGCGACGGCGACCTCGGCGCAAGCAGCGTCGATCTCGACGACCGCAGAGCCTCCGACGATCAGCGTCGATGCGCTGCCGAAGGCGGCCGGTGCGACGACCGCGGTGCCGAAAGGCGCCGGCCGGCTGAGCCTCGCGGCGTCACCGGGCTGGTGCACGATCACGATCGACGGCACCGAGCGCGGACCGACGCCGATCGCGGCGATCGAGCTCCCGGCCGGTCCACACCAGATTTCCTGCAAGCCCCAGAGCGGCAAGGCGCGCGTCGCGAGTGTCATCGTCCAAGAGGGCGCCGCGTCGAAGTACCGCTTCGCGCTCGAGGACTAGATCGATCACGGGCGCCAATCGATCGTGGATCCGAGCCCGAGCCCGTGACCGTGACCGGGTCCGAGGGTGGTGTCGGGAGAGGCAACCGGCCGGCGGTCGGGGCCACGATTGGCACACGGTGTTCGGTCACATAACGAGCTCACGAGGGAGGTCGAGGACCGCCGGCAAGCAGATGCGCGAGCGCATCGTGCGCGCTGCTGGTGAAAGTCGCGCGGAGCTTCGAATGGGCAACCAGGAATACGGGTCAGACCGGCTCCCAGCGGCTGCTTTGTAACCGATGTACCCGGTCTGTACCGAAGGTCGTTGAATTCGGGCTCGGTCACGGGCTCGGGCTCGGGCTCGGATGGCCAAGCTTGGAGAAACACCCATCGACCTCCGCACTCTCGCTGCGCTCAGCGTCGCGAGGCGCGGCGGAGACCGGCCACGGTCATCAGCGCGAGCGCCGCGAACGCGCCGATCGACGTCCGATCGCCAGGCGCCGCGGCGCACCCGGAGGTCGCCTTCGTGCCGGTGCCTTTCGGGCAGTAGATGTTCACGCCGACCGTGCCGCCACCACGTGAGCATACGAGGTCGAGGCCGCGGCTCTCCGCATCGGCGGCGCACGCGAGATCTCCCGCGTCGGGCTGGCTGTTCACGTACCTGCATTCGACGCCTTTGCCCGCGCAGCGCTTCTCGACCGTACAGCTCGTGTCCGGCGGGCCGACGTCCGCACGCGAGCGAGTCGATGCGAGCACGAGAGCTACGGCGACGGCAGCACCTGCGAGCGATCGAAGCATCGTCCAACGATAACCCGATCCGCCCTCGCCGCGCCGCTCTCCAGGAAGCGGGTCTTCACCTGAGGGTGATCTTGGACCGGGCGCACAGCTGCGCACTGGTCCATGACGATCCAAGCGGCGGCCTTTCTCGGCGGAGCATCTCGAACGTCTTCACGGGATCGCGAACGCATTCACGCCGTCGTCCGCAGTTTGAAGGAATCGTGCGCTGACTTCGATCGAGCCTAGCCGTGGAACGCGCCGTGCAATCGGGTCCTCTCGCATGCGACTCCCTCCGGTCGTCGCCGGCTCGTGGCTCGCGGTCGCCGCGTGCGCCGCGCCGGTGTCGGAGACGTCCGAGCCGATGCAGGCGGCGACACATTCGATCGTCGGAGGGACTCTCTCGACCGCCGCTCAGGACGCGACGGTCCTCGTCATGGAAGCGGGCTCCCCGTCGTGCAGCGGCGTGCTCGTCGCGCCGAACCTGGTGCTGACCGCGCGCCATTGCGTCACGTACTTCAACGAGAGCTCCGAGTGTGGAGCGCCGCTCCGCGGAGAGATCGCGCCGTCGCTCATCACCGTGTCCGCCGGCGTATATGCGAACCCGAAGTCTCCGGCGGCGCGGGCGACGCGCTTCTTCGTCCCCGCGGCGCAGAACCTTTGCAGTGACGACATCGCGCTCGTCGCGCTCGACAAGGACGTGCAAGGCATCACGCCGGTGAAGGTGCGCTTCGGCCCGGTTGCCGTGAACGAGGTCACGACGGCGATCGGCTACGGTACCCAGGGTTCGGGCCGCAGGCAGCGCGCCGACGTCAAGGTGCTCGCGCTCGGTCCCGCAAACGCGAGCTACACGACAGCGACCGGACAGAAGCTGGCGATGAACGTGCACGCGAACGAGGTCGCGACGACCGAATCGACCTGCTACGGCGACAGCGGCGGACCGCTGCTCGATGGCCTCGGACAGGTCGTCGCTGTCGCGTCGCGTGGGCTCGACGATCTGTGCATCGATCGCCCGACGTTCTGGACGAGCCTGAGCGCGCATCAGCAGCTCGTGCGCGATGCTGCCGCTGCCGTCGGCCATCCCCTCGCCGAGGCGGCGGCGCCACCACCACGCACGACCAATGCAGCCAGCGGGACCGGCGCATCAACCGCCGAGGACGACCTGGCGACCACCGACGACGGCGAGGACGACACGCCCACGAAGCGGGCACGCAAGCCACGCGATCCCGCCGTCGCGAGCGCCGGCTGCTCGATCGGGACGAGCCCGGCTCGCACGTCCGCATCTCTCGCGTCCGCGCTCGCAGCCGCGCTCGTCCTGGCGGTCCGCCGGAGTCGCCGCAGCTCGGCGCGGTCGGATCAAGCCCATCCACGGTAAAGCACGTGGACGTCGAAGTGTCGGGCGCGGCGGACGACGCTCCTCGGCTCATGCCGACTCGGATCGGTTCACCGCGCTTGGCGATAGGACGCCGCCGTGCAAGTTAAGGAGGCCCCTCGGAGCAGTGATGCGCCGGACCGCACTTGCCTTCGTCTTTCACGTGATGTTCTCGGTCTCGCTGCTGTCGAGCTCGAGCGGCTGTTCGGATCCTGCACCCGCGGCGTCCGACCCCGAGCCCGTGTGCGTCGACGCCGGGGTCGACACGTCGTGCACCCCACCGTACGAGCCGACATTCGATGCGCTCTACACGAATACGTTCCAGAGGAGCTGCGCGGCCTCGGGCGTGAGCTGCCATGCGTCGACGGGTAAGCAGGGCGGCGTCGACTTCGGAGATCCCGATGCGGCCTACGCGGCGCTGACGAAGACCAAGGTGCGCGCCGGCCAGCCGGAGTGCAGCGTCCTCGTCCAGCGGGTCATCGCGACCGACGGCAAGGTGCGGATGCCGCCGGGACGCGCGCTGACGAGCGGCGAGCAGTGCGCGATCATCCAGTGGGTCGCACAGGGAGCGCACCGATGAGAGCCCGCACCTGGGCGATCGTCGTGGCGCTCGGATGTGCCGCCCTCGCCGGCGCATCGTGCGGATCGGACGACAAGCCGCAGAAGATCTCGCTCGTCGGACAGGCGTTGCACGATCCGAACAACTGTCTGCCGTGTCACGATACCCAGTTCCGCGAGTGGTCGAGCAGCATGCATGCCTATGCTGCCGAGGATCCCGTCTTCCTCGCGATGAACAAGCGAATGCTCCGCGAGACGAACGGCGAGTCGGCGGACTTCTGCGTCGCGTGTCATGCGCCGATGGCGCTCCGGCTCGGCCTGACGAAGGACGGATCGAACCTCGCGGACCTGCCGACTTCGGTGAAGGGCATCACTTGCTACTTCTGCCACGCGGCAGACGCCGTCGAAGGCACGCACAACAACCCGCTCCATCTGTCGGACGACGGCGTCATGCGCGGGGCCATTCACGATCCGATCGCGTCGATGCCTCACAAGGGCGCGTATTCGCCGCTGCACGATCGCGAGAAGCCCGAGTCGGCGACCCTCTGCGGCGCGTGCCACGACGTCGTCACGCCCCACGGCGCGCACATCGAACGCACGTTCGACGAATGGAAGAAGTCGCTCTACTCGCAGCCCGGACAGCTCGCGTGCGGTAAGTGCCACATGGATGGTCGCGACGGCCAGGCCGCGCAGGTCGCAGGCGCGCCGACGCGGAAAATCCACGATCACTCGATGCCTGCCGTCGACATCGCGCTCACGCCGTTCTTCGGAGCCGACGTGCAGCGCGCCGCCGTGCAGCGTCTCCTCGATCAGACGCTCATCACGAAGCTCTGCGTGAAGCAGACGCCGCTCGGGATCACCGCGGACGTCACGCTCGACAACGCATTCGCCGGCCACGCGTTCCCCAGCGGCGCAGCGCAGGACCGGCGCGTCTGGGTCGAGCTCCAAGCGTTCAAGGGCGACACGCGGATCTTCGCGAGCGGCATGGTGGAGGATCGGAAGGCCGCCTCGGCGTACACGGACCCGAGCTACTGGCTCTTGCGCGACACGATCTTCACCGCCGACGGGCGCGAGACGCATCTCTTCTGGGAGGCAGCCTCGGTGAAGTCGGAGCAGCTGCCCGCCGCGGTCACGGCGGACCCGCTCGACCCGAGGTTCGTGCACTCCGTCACGCGGAGCTATGCGCTCCCGAGCGTTCCGGACCGCGTCGCGATGCGCATCCGGATGCGACCGCTCGATTTCGACCTTCTCGACGATCTCGTGAGCTCGGGCGATCTCGATCCGCAGATCCTCGACAGGGTGCCGACCTACGATCTCGCGAGCGGGACGAAGGAGTGGACCTCGGAGATCGGATTCGCCCGCTGCGTCGAGTGATCGTCAGCCGTCGAGGCAGAACTGGAACGTCGCTTCCTCGAGCGGGCCGCCGCCGGGAGGCTGCACCGAGACCTTGATCTGCCAGAGCCCGGCCATCGCCAGGTACACCTTGTCGATGTCGTACTTCCCGTCCCCCAGAGGCGTCACGACCGGCTTCACCGCGCTGCCGTGCGCGTGATCGGGCATCCACGGCGTGACCGTGACGGTCGCCCCGTCGACGGGCTGTCCGCCGGCGTCGAGGATCTCGATCGTCATCGCGTTCGTGCCCTTGATCGGAGGACCAGGCCGCGACTCGAGCAGCTTCACGGACCACGTGCCCGCCGGCTTCGAGAGCCCAGCCGTGTAGATGTCCTTCCGCGTGTCCGCAGCACAGCCTGTCGGCGGCGGCGCTCCGCTCGTGCTGCCACCGCCGTCGTCGTCGCCGGAGCATGCCATCGTCGTGGCGGCCACAATCAAAGCCATCGAGAAGACGAAGGACCTTCGCATCCACGCACCTCGCGCAAGAGCTCCGAAGTCGTTACGCCGGAGAGCCCTCTCCGGTTTCGTTTCAAAGCAACGCAACGCTAGCACGTGACGATGTCCCAGGCCGGTGCTCCGCCGCCACGGTCCAGCTTCCTCACGTAGCATCGGGCCACGGACGCCGGACAGCGCGACCGACGTGAACCGTCGCGAGACGCAGAGGCCCCTGGCCTGACGCCTCACGGCGCACGACATGCATTCCTTCGCGTCGTGCGACCACTCGGTATCTCGTGCCTGTTCCTCCTCGTCCTCGGGTCCTGCGTCACTGTCGATGACAGCGACGGCGCCAATTCAACGAAGGCCGGTCGCGGCGGCAAAGGGCCAGCGACGTCGGTCGACGGCACGGACCCTTCCGAGCACGGGCTCGCTCACGTGCTCGTCACCGGACAGAGCAACTCGGTCGGCTTCGCGGCGCGCCCCGTGCTCACCACGTCGCAGCCATTCAAGAACGTCATGTTCGACGTCGGCGTGATGACCGCGCGCTCGTGCGACGACAACGGCTGCCGCGAGTACGCGAAGCCGACGAAGCTGGTTCCTCTCGTCGAGGGTGACACGTACTTCGACTACCCCGTCGAGACGATCTCCTCCGGGCTCGCGAACGAGACCGCGAAGCTCAGGCCCGCAAGCCAGCTCCTCGTGAGCGTGCATGGCCGGAGCGGGAACAGCTACGCGTGTCTCCGCAAGGGCGGGTGCGACTTCTACGAAGGCCCGTATCTCGGCCCGTTCGACGAGGCGATGAAGCAGGTCGAGGACGCGAAGAAGCTCGCGGACGCGCAGGGCCTCGGCTACGCCGTGCGCGCCGTCGCCGTGATCCACGGCGAGTCCGATCATTACGCGCCGCCTTTCCCGCTCGACGGAACGAACGGCGCGGCCGGCGCGATCCAGACGTACGCCGATGCGCTCGTCGAGTGGCAGCGCGATTACGAGTCGTCGATCCAATCCCTCACGAAGCAGACGACGCCGGTCCCGATGCTCGTCTCGCAGATGAGCAACTGGAACGATCGGCCCGACAGCGAGATCCCCGGGCGGCAGCTCGAGGCGCACGGCCGCGCGCCGGGCAAGGTGGTCCTCATCGGGCCGACGTACATGCTTCCGTTCGCGGAGGACTGCATCCACTTCACGAACCACGGCGAGCGGCAGCTCGGCGAGTACTTCGCGAAGGCCTACGCGCGCGTCCTCGCCGGCGGCTGGGAGCCCGTCCGCCCGCTGAGCGCGACACGCAGCGGTGACACGATCACGGTCCGCTTCCAGGTCCCCTCCCCGCCGCTCGTCCTCGACACCGCACGCGTGACCGATCCCGGGAGCTTCGGCTTCGAGTGGGTGGACAACAGCGGGAGCAAGGGAACGATCCAACAGGTGAAGGTGAGCGGCCCCGACACGGTCACGATCAAGCTCGCGTCCGCGACGTCGGGGCCGGGGCATGTGCGGTACGCGATGCGCGCAACGCCGTTCACGTGTCCGGGGCCGCAGACGGGGCCGCGAGGAAACCTGCGCGATTCGGACGCGACCCCGTCGATGTACGGCTACGACCTCGCGAACTGGGCCGTCCACTTCGACATGCCCGTCGAGTGATCAGCGCGTGAACGCGAGGAAGGTGGTGATGCCGGTCGCGGCCACTGCGTTCTTCGAGAGGCCGTCGATCGGAGGTTGGTATGTCAGGGCGAGACCGGTGCGCAGACCGATCTTCGACTTGTAGCTGCCGCTCGCGCCGAGCGAAAAGCTCCGCTGGCCGCTGTCGGGCGACGTCCTCGAGCCGTACTCGACGTCACCTTCGGCGGCGAGATCGGCGAAGAGGCCGAACGTGGTGTCGCCTTCGAACATGATTCCCATGAGGCGCACGAGACCGCGTGGGCCGAGTGCACGTCGAAGGCCGATCGATTCGTCGGGCGCGCGCCAGCCAGCTTCGCCGACGGCGCCGATCTGGAATCGTGATGCGAACGTCTTCCGGACATCGAGCGCGAGCGCGAGCTCGGTCGTACCGAGCCCTTGACTCGTCGCCGTCGAGCCGACCGTGCCCGGGCTCGGCCCGGACGCTCCGGAGGTCGTCGCGCGATCGACGGCGCCCGTCGGGACGCGCGTCGTGAACGTCAGTCCGACGGCAGGTAGCCGTTGCTGACCGGTGAGCTCGAGCGGGGGCTCCTGCAGGATCTCCCATCGAACGCGGAGCGTGAGATCGCCGAGCGCGCCGCGCGACGAACGAAAGCCCGGACCGCCGACGAGCACGTTCCCGTAGGCCGCCGTCGCGCCGAGCTCGACGGGGTCTATCGGTCGGACTGCACCGGCGAACGCCAGCTCGAGGACGCGATCGTGCGAATCAGGACCGAACCCGCGGAAGCGCGAACGCTGATCGAAGACCCCGTGCCCGATGCGCATCGTCTCGACGATCGAGACGCCGTAGCTCTGCCACGGCGCCGTGAGCGCCGAGCCCGCACCTCCAGGACCGCGGCACGAGCCGCATGCTCGCGCCGGCGATTCGAATATCGCCAGCGCGACGAACGCGAGCGCGGCGGAGATCGTCCACCGCGCTCGCGATGTCGTGTGGGTCATGGCACGTCGACCGCGACGATCGCTTCGTCCGAGCGCGTGCCGTTGCGCAGCTCGAGCCGCAGCTCCCAGCGCCCCGACATGTACAAGACGAGATCGCGGACGACGAACCCGTCGTCCGAGCGCTCGATCGGCGGCGGCGGGCTCCCATGCCCGTGTGCGGGCATGAGCGCGGACACGGAGGCGAGCTCCACGTCCTTGCCGTCCGGGAAGGTCACGAGGACCGTGTTCTTCCCGAGCTTGATCGGCTCGACGGGCCGTACCTGCACGTCGACCTGCTCGCGCGAGGAGATCCGGACCGAATCGCTGCCGTGGAGCGTGCCGAGCGTGCCCTCGTCACCCGCGCTGCTTCCGCATGCGCTGGTGACGAGCAGGAGAGCGAGCGCACACGCGCCCGCCATCTTTCGCGCGCCCATGGCTCAATGTCCGGCGTCCTCGTGATCGCCCGCGCCGCCGTCGGCCTTCGCCGCCTCGCAGATCTGGATGCAGCGCTCCTTCACCGCCGTGCACTCGGACTCGCTCTTCGCGCCGTGCGCCGTCTCGTGGCAGTCGTGGATGTCGCCTTCGCCAACGTCGACTTCGTGGCAAGCGTGCGTGATGTCCGTGCACGCCGGAAACGCGGTCGTGTGACCGGCGTCGGTGTCCGTCGTCGGCGGGGTCTTGTTGTCGTCGCTGCAGCCGGTCCACGCAAAGGTAGCAACGGCCACGGTGGCGATCGTCGCGACGAACGTCAGGGTCTTCTTCGAAACGGATTTCATCGTCATCCTCGTCTTCAAGTCGCAAGAAATGCGTCGGGCGCGACGCACGACAGCGTCAGCCCGCGCTGGTTCAGGCTGGAGACGAGGACGAACGTGGTGGTGGCGTCGGCGGCGGCCGCGCGAGATCGGGGACGAAGTGGAAGGGAGGGAGCGCGATCGCGATCCGCGATGCGATCGGCGCAAGGAAGTCGGACGGAGGCAGCACGGCGCAGATCGCCTTGCCCCCGAACAAGATCTCGTCGTCGCCGCAGCGGCCCGTCAGCGCCTCGGACGTGAAGAGCAGGTCCTCTTCGTGATCCGGGTTGCACTTCGGGCACACGCAGTCGTGCTTCTCGATCGAGCAGTGACACACGTGTGGCGCCTCGACACCAGCGAGCGCTGCCCAAAGCGGCAGCGCACCCGAGCTGGCGAGCGGCAGCGCGAGCGCCAGGACGAGCGCTCGGAGCAGCGTCACTGCCCATCGCGCGCGTTTTCGCCTCTGGCCCACGAAGGACACCCTAGCATGCACCGCGCGCACCCGTCTCGCATCGTGGAGCTTCGGGAGGCAAATCGTGTCACGCCGTGCGCGGATCGTGCTACGGTCCGGGGCCCATGACGCCCGCCCTCCTCGCAGGATTGACCGGAGTGGTCCAGGGCGCTCGCCATGCGCTCGAGCCGGATCACGTGACCGCCGTTGCGACCGTGATGGTCGAGGCGCCTTCGCCGCGCCGGGGGATCTTCTATGCCGCATGCTGGGGGCTCGGGCATGCGGCAATGCTGATCTTCGTCGCCGGGCCGCTCGTCGCGCTTCGCGTCGAGCTGCCGGACCTGCTCTCGACGATCCTCGAGGTCTGCGTCGGAGCGATGCTCGTCTACCTCGGCGTGCGAACCCTCCGCGGCGTGCGAACGCCCGCGGCTGCGGCGTCGCATGCTGCACCGCTCCACGTCCGTGGGCGACGCCCGTTCGTCATCGGGGTCATGCACGGCCTCGCCGGAAGCGGCGCCCTCGCCGCGCTGATCGCGCTCGGTTCACCGACGGTCACGGCTGGGCTCGCTTGCCTCGCGCTCTACGCATTCGGAACCGTGTTCGGAATGGTCGCGCTCGCAGTGGCGGCCGGCCCCGTCCTCGCGAAGGCGGGCCGGCTCCCGAAGGTCGCGCCGATCCTCTCGCAGGTCGCGGGCGCGGTCTCGATCGTCGTCGGCGTGGTCTGGGTCGCGCGCACGCTCACCGGCGTCTGAACGAGCTTCGGCGCCGTGTGAATTACACATACGGCGCCGAACGAAAAGCGAAGCGATGAGCGCCGATCAGCGCGCGCGAGCGAGGCACTCGCCTTCGCCGCGGAAGTGCCCGAGCGTCCGCGAGAGGGCCTCGACGAACGCACGAAGGTCGTTCACGTGCGATGCGCTGCCGGTGCCGTACGTGCCCGCGGCGATCTTCTGCGGATCTGCGAGATCGACGGCGGCGAGCTCCTCGAGGGTGATCTTCCCGTCGGCGTCCGCATCGGCGTTCGCGATCGCGTCGACGCGGACCTTCGCGTCGGGCGACTGGAGGTCGTCGTAGAAGAAGTGGTCACCGTGGATCGTGAGCTCGACGGCATCGTTTCCGCCGTTCGTCACGACGACGCCCTCGGTCTTCTTGCCGGAGACCTCGGCTTCGCACCGATCGTAGAGCGTGTTGGTCGTGAATCCCCACGCGAACGACTTCGTCGTAGCGTCCTTCGTGAGCGTGCCCTCGACGTAGATGCTGTAGCCGCCCTGGATCATGAGCTGCTTGTCAGCCTCGGTTGCTCCGCCGCCGACCTCGACGACCGCCGTCGCCGGCGCAACCGCGTAGCTGACGTGCGTGTACGCCTTGCCGGGCACGTCGGTGAACGTCACCACCGGCTTCTGCCCCGGCGCGTGCATGTCGTAGAGCTTCGGCGTCGTCATCTTCGCGACCGGATCTTTGCCGGGCTCGCCCACGGCCACGTCGGTGAGCACGAGGAGGAACTTGCCGTACCGGATCGTCCAGCCGTCCTCGACGATGACCTCGCCGTCCGCGGCCTTCGCCGGGATCTCCTTCTCGATGAAGTCCTCCCCCCACGTCGTGAAGGTGACGCTTCCCTTTCCGTCTGCGTCGGACGTGTCCGAGCACGCAGCCATGGCGATGGCGATGGCGAGGACGGACGTGAGCGCGATCTTCTTCTTCATTACATCTCCAGTAACGACGAGCATCAACGGGCCGAATACGCGAAGCTGTACGAGGCGCCGGCCTTTGCGCCGCGAACGAGCTGGTTCCGTGCGAGGCCGGCCGGAAGCAGCACCGGCTCTCCGCCGGCGCTTTGCGGAACGTCCTCGAGGTCCACTTGGTCGAGCCACGACGGAAGCTTGATCGTGACCGTGACGGTCCCGTCCGCCTGCATGTCAGCGGCGGTAAAGGGACAGCCTTCGATCTCGAGCTTCCCTTTGGCGTCCTTCATCTCGTCCGGCGCGATCTCCGCGCGGAACACGCGCGTCTCCGCGCCCTTCGTCGCGGAGCCCTCGAGCACGATCACGTTCGGACCGAGCTCGGCCGCCATCGGGCCGGTCGCCGGGCTGGAAAACGCGAACGTCGCCGAGCGCACGGGTCCGGTCACACCGTCGCCGTTCCCGAGCGCTGCCCCGGAGAGGATGTCCGCCGACGACGGCGTCAGCATCTCGCCGCGCGCGTTGCCAGGAACGTAGTGCCCCGGATGCGCAAAGGCAGCCGTCACGAAGCCTCGCGAACGCCGCGGCGGCGCGCCGGCGAACAGCGTGTCGCCGTCGTAGAAGTAGAACGCACCGGTCGCGACGGCGGCCTTCGTGAGCGAGATCGTCCAGCCCTTCGCGTTCGTGAACTGCTTCGACTCCGGGCTGGCCGTGATCTGCACGTCGAGGACGATGCGCCGCCCCGTCGTGCCGCTGCCTTCGTCGCTGCAGCCCATCGGGCCGGTCCCGGCGACGAGGACGCCGAGCGCAAGCGTCGACGAGGTGAAGATACGGAGGAAGGTCTTCATCGGGCGATCCATCAGACGTAGAGGGTGAGCGAGAAGAACAAGCTGCGCGGCGGACCGACGGTCACGTGACGGAACGGCACGCGCGCCGGATTCGGCGAACGAGAGAAGTTCGAGGCGTAGACGAACTGGCCGTCGTACCAGCTCGCGTCGAGGAGGTTGAACACGTCGACGCCGAGCTCGATCTCCTTCAAACGGAGACCTGCCGAAGCGTCGACGAGAAAGACGTTTCGGCCCGTCTCGCCGAACGGAAGCGGCCGTCCGACGAG
This sequence comes from Pseudomonadota bacterium, assembly GCA_023402175.1. GTDB lineage: Bacteria > Myxococcota_A > Polyangia > Polyangiales > Polyangiaceae > Labilithrix. The sequence continues at coordinate 23,494 of JAEXCN010000213.1, forward strand.
GCTCTCGAGGCCCGCGCCGATCCGGCCTTCGAGATCGCGTCCCCACACGCGGCCGAGCTTCTCCTTGAACGCAGCGTCCGTGCGGAGGACGAGCTGCGGGACGTACGGAAGGAGATCTCCCTTTCCGTATTGCGCATCACTCCCGGTGAACGCTGCGTGCGTGTACGTCGCGCTGCTCGAGAGGAGCAACCGATCGCCCGCACGTGCGGTCATCTCGGCGGCGATGCCCTTGCGCGCGGTGGACGGCACGCGCTCGTTCCGTGCGGTCGCCGGATCGAACGCGAGGTCCTCGGACAGATCGGTGTAGAACCCGGCGATCGATCCTGCGAGCCGTGCACCGTCGGAGTACCGCAGCCCGAGCTCGTAGCTCGACACCTCCGTCAGGAACGTGCGCTCGCCATTCGACAGGCCGCGCGCTTGCGGCGATCGGAATCCGTCGCCGTAGCTCGCGACGAGATGCGTTCGCGGCAAGATGCCGTAATCGATGGTCAGCTTCTTTCCGAAATGCGCGCCCTGTGCAGCACGCGCCTGCGCGGGCGCGGCGACGCCTTGCGCGTTCACCCGATCCTCGGCCGCGTACGAGAGCCCATCCATCCTGAGCCCGCCGCGGAGCGCGAGCCGCTTCAGCGGGTGCACGGCCGCATCGACGTACCCGGCGACGTTCGTCCCACGGACAGCCGCGTCGACGAGCGTCGACGTCGGCACGTCGTTCAGCTCCGAGAGGCGCCGTTGCGACTGCTCGATGACGTCGTGCCGACCGTAGACGCCGACCTCGACGACATCTCGCGCGGAGAGCAGCTTGACGCCCTTGCGGTACGAAGCCGTTGCGCCCGCGGTGATGCTCTCGTTCAGCTGCTGCGTGTTGTCGCTCTCCAGTCGATCGGCGCCACCACGCTGCGTATCGAGGAAGAAGCCGGTGAAGTTCTGCCGGAGCTGGAGTGACCGGAACACGAGGAACGGCGCGATCGACCATCGCCCGCTGTCGTCGTCCTTGTGCAGCTCGAGGAGGAGCTGATGGCGGCTCGAGTACCCGCCCTGCTTCGGATCGAGCGTCGCGAACCGATCGAGACGTCCCGACTCGATGTCGGCCGCTGGAACGACGCCCGCGGAGTCGTAGCGCCCCGAGTACGTCGATGCGAGCATGCGAAGCGCGAGGCCGCTGTCGAAATCGTGCGTCGCCTGCGCGATCATCGACGCGCGCCGCGCCGCGCGGCTCGGGCCGAAGCCGTCGGTCGCGTACACCTCGGCGGCCGCGAACGTCTCGTCGTTCGTCTCCTTCGGGTGGTACGCGAGAAAGAGCCGCTTCGCTCCGAACGAGCCGACCGTGCCCTTGATCGTCGCGCCCGGCTCCGGGTAGCCGAGCTTCATGCGGATCGAGCCGGCGACCGCGAAGTCACCTTGCTTCGGATCGTAGGTGCCAGGCGTCGCCTGCACCTCGCGGATCACCTCCGGCATCACGAAGTGCAGGTCGGCGTAGCCCTGCCCGTGGATGTTCGAGACCTCGTTGACGGGGATGCCGCCGACCCACAGCTCGAGGTCCTGGCCGTGGACCGCGTCGAACCCGCGTAGGAAGATCTGGTGCGCCTTCCCTTCCCCGGAGTGCTGCGTGACGAACACGCCCGGTACGACGGAGAGCGCATCACTCGCGGTCCGATGTGGAGCCGCGAGGACGACGTCCCTTCCACGGACGACCTCCGAAGCGCTCCGCGGCGGTGCGTTCCCGCTGATGCGGACGTCTCGCGTCACCTCGGGCTGCGCGTGCGATGAAGCGACCGGCGCGTTCGGTTGTGCGATCGACGTTGGCGGTGGGGCTCCCGGCGCGACCTGCACCACGGCCGTCGGCGCGCTCGCGCCGGCGAAGCGGACGACACTTCGGATCTTCGCCGAGACGGCCTTGCCGTCCCGCATCGCCGGCTCGAACGTCCACGTCATCGCCGCGGCGACCGCTGCACGATCGAACTCCGGGCTGACGCTCGCCTCCACCTCGGCGCTCGTCACATGTCCGTCCTCGCCGACGACGAGCACGACGGGCACGACGACGTCGTGCGCCTCTGGGCGACCCGTCGGCCACGTCGCCGGCGGCTGCGTCTTCGGCCGAGGCTGGACGACGTCGTGAGCGGACGCAGGCCGCGCCGCGGAGATTCCGGCGCACGCGAGCCCGAAAACGAGCGCGACGTGCAACCAGGACGAATTGCGGCGTCGCAGCATCGGACGGGGTCGTAGCATGATTTGGCAGACTCGTGTCACGCATCGGAGGCGTGACCCGAGCTGCCCCGGCTACGCCCGTCGTTTGCGCCCGGCTCGTTTGCGTCCGGATCGTGCCGCGTCGTGCTCGTGCTCGTGCTCGAGCTCGTCCGAGGTGGGCGGCGCGGACGAATGCGAATGCGAATGCCCATCTCCGTGGGAATGCGCGTGCGAATGCGCGTGCGAATGCGCCTGCGCACGCGCCTGCGATCCCGCCCGCCCCGTGCGTTTCGCCGCAGGCGCAGGGGGCGAGATGGCGATCATCTCGACCCCTCCGTGCTTCACCCCGCGCGTCGCAAGGAGCTTCCCGCTCGCGCGCTTGAGCTCGTCCGATGGACCGCGCATCACGATCACCTCGAGGCAGTGGTCGTGATCGAGATGCACATGAAGCGCGGAGTTCACCTTCTCTCCGAGGGCGTGCTGGAACTCGGTGAGCCGCTCGGTAAGGTCGCGAACGTGGTGGTCGTAGACGAGCGTGAGCGTCGCGACGGCATTCGCCCCAGAGCTCACCCGCGCGCGCGTCACCTCCGCGCGCACGAGATCGCGCAACAACTCGGAGCGGGTGCCGCCGCGGTCCTCGACGAGCGCGTCGAACTCCTCGAGCAACGAGCCTTCCATCGCGACGCCGAACCTGACCAGTGAGTCCTTCATTCGCGCGCCATCCTAACGTGGCGAAGCAGCGTGCGGCGACCACGCTTTACCGTGGCCGCCGACAAGGGCGGCCGCGCAAATCGACATGCGCGCGTCCGTGCAGGGCGATCCGGACGGCCGCGTCGCGCGTAGCTCGGCTGGAGGCTCAGACCCAGCCCCGTTTTGCCTTCCCCAAGACCGCCCGACCATAGGCCGCTCCGCCCATCCCGAAGAAGCGCGGTGACGATCTCTGGTGTAAGCTCGGACAGGACCGTGAGCGATTCGAATCTCGGCCTCGAAGATCTCCTCCAGCGGCGTCTGCCGTCGGCGGTCGCTCGCGACGACGCATCGCTCGCGAGAGCGGGCGTGTCGGACGACGACCTCGCCGGGACGAAGGACGCCGTCGCGGCGATCGGGCTCGCGACGGACGCGGCAGCGCCGCCAGCAGCTCTCCGCGATCGTGTGCTCGCGTCACGAGCGCGTCCGGGTCGCTACGGGATCTTCGCCGACCGCATCGCGCGGCTCTTCGATCTGCCGCTCGCCGACGCCGAGGCGCTGATGAAGCGCATCGAGCAGCCCGCCGCGTGGTCGCCGTTCCTCGTCGATGGCGTCGAGATGATCCCCGTCATCGGAGGCGCGAAGTGCGCGGGCGCGATCGCAACGCTGGTGCGCATCCGGCCGGGCGCGACGTTCCCCGAGCATGCGCATCGCGGCGACGAGACGATGATCGTCCTCGACGGCGGCTTCCGTGAACCTGCCGTCGCCGGAGAAGAGGTCTGGCGCGGTGACGAGATCTTCCGCGGCGACGGCACCGAGCACGCGCTCGAGGCTCTGCCCGGCGTGCCCTGCGTCGCGGCCGTGCTCATACTCGGTCACGGCGACTTCAAGTGAGCCGCTGACGGCGAGCGGCGCTCAGACGAGTCAGCCGTTCACCACGCGTAGCGCACGTCGTTCGTGTCGATGATCACGACCTCGGTCGACGGCGGTGTCACGAGCGCCCAGCGCCAGTGACCGCGCGCATGGGCCTCACACGCCCATGCCTCGTGCAGCTTCTCGTCCTCACCGCCGAGCAGGATGATCCACGGCGCAACTGCGCCGCAGTCGAAGCACCGCCCGGGCTCGTCGCCTTCCTCGAACTCCATGATGCAAGGGACTGCAACGCACATGCCCTCGAGCACGAGAACGGTTGCGCTCAGCCTTCGCGCGCGCCGAGCAGAACGCCGCGCTCGCCGAGATCGGCAAGGAGGCGAGCCGCACCGCCGAGCACGGCGTCGTCGAGCGGATGCGCCTTCTCCTCGCATGCGCTGACCATCGCGGAGCCGAGCGCGTCCCCTGCGAACAGCCGCTCGAGGATGGCCGCCGCGAGCGGGGTCAGCTCGAGGAACCGCGTGCGGTGCTCGCCGTCGCGATAGACGAGGATCGACACGGGCCGCTCTACCGGCTCGGCCTCGAGATCGTCGCGCGGCACCTCGTTCACCGCCCAGCCGAGATGAACGAGGCGCTTCGCATCGGCGAAGACGAGCGGACGATCGACGGCGACGTCGGCGAGCGGCGGCGGCGGCATCGGGCGCGGCGCGACACCGATCGTGAAGTCGAGCAACTCGAGCTCCGCGAAGTCGGAGATCCATCGCGGCAGTCGCTCGTCGGCGCGCCAGCGAGGCGCTGCATACGCGAGGAACTCTGCAGGCACATCACGCATGTGCGACGTCCGCGGTCCGACCTCGTCGAGGAACGCGGCGATCGCTCGGTCGAGCTCGCCCGGCAGTTGTCGCTCGAGGCGAGCGCGGGTGTGCTCGAGCATCGTTTCGATCACACTTGTCACGTTGTGGCGTACGAGCCTCCGGTACAGCCCGAGTCTCCGCGGCGATGCGAGGAGCGCATCGGCATCCTCTCGCGCGATCCCATGCGACGCGAGGAAGCCGGCGAGGTCGGCTTCGAACGACGCCTGGGCGTCTTTGCCGAAGCACGCGTTCGCCATCATCGCCTGCAGACGTTCCGTCGCGGTCGAGGAGCTCATCGGACTGCCTCGCGCAGCTCGTGCCGACGAGCCTGGGCTCCGCCGCTCACGGCGGCATGCCTCGCGACGCCGCGACGCCAGACCTCCTCGATCGTCCGCACCTCGGCGAGGAGCTCGTCGAGCGGCGGGATCGACTGATCGCGCTCGAGCAGGACCGGCACGGGTCCTGTCTTCTCGAGCGTACGCTCGAGGAGCGCCATCACCTCGGTCGCGACGTCATTGCCGTGCGTGTCGACGATCAACATCCCTTCACGCTGCGCAAGGTCGGTGGGGCGCTTGCCGAGCACGAAGTCCTTCGCTCCGTTGCTCTCGGACGGCTCCGCGAACCAGTCGTGCCCGGCGACGTGCATCTGCACGACGCGATCGAGCGGGACGGTGCGCATCCACGCATCGACGTCGTATCCGAAGTTCGTCGCATTCACCCAGGCATTGTTCACGTCGAGCATGAGCCCGCAGTCGGCCGCTTCACAGACGCTGGCGATGAACTCCGCCTCCGTCATCTCGCACTTTCCGGGGTGCAGGTAGAAGCTCACGTTCTCGACGGCCATCGGGCGACCGATCGCGTCCTGCGCTCGCTTGATCCGATCGGCGACGCGTTCGACCTCGGACTTCTTGAAGGCGAGCGGCAACAGATCGTGGAGGACGACGCCACCGAACGTGCTGAAGCACAGATGATCCGAGTGCCACGGGCTGCCCGTGCGCTCGATGAACGACCGGAGACCGGCGAGGTAGTCGTCACGCAGCGGGTCGACGCCGCCGAGGCTCATCGTGAGACCGTGCGTGACGATCGGCCAGATGTCCTTCGCGCGCTCGAGGGCCTCGTCGTAGTAGCCGCCGCGGCCCATGTAGTTCTCGGGTGAGATCTCGATGAAGGCGAGCTCGGGCTTCTGCTCGAGGATCTCGTCGATGAACTCCCATCGGAGCCCGAGCCCGACGCCGCTGATGGTGCTCCTCACCTTCGCCATCACGTCTCCCTCGCACCTCTAGAAAGCACACGGCCGGACGCAGCGCGATCCCCGCGCAACGCCCGGCCGATGCTCGAGCTCTCGAAGGCGCAGCTCGTTGCGCCGAGGCTCACTTCTTGGCGGAGCAGGTGCCCGCGCCGCAGCTCGCGGCGCCGGCCTTCTTGCCAGCCGCGGCCGGCGCAGCGCCCGGCTTCTTCGTGTCGCTCGCCTTCTTCGCGTCGGCCTTCGGATCGGCCTTCGCGTCGGCCGCCTTCGCGTCCGCAGCCTTCGTGTCGGGCGCCGCAGCCGCAGCCGGCGTGGCCGCCGCCGGAGCCGCCGGGGCCGCGCTCGTCTCGGCCGGCT